>CAZVPB010000036.1:0-14856 GCA_964628165.1 uncultured Cyanobium sp. | reverse complement strand
CTTGGGCATCACCTCCACGCCGGCGAAGCTGGTCTGGCGCTTGTCGTTGGCGTTGAAGGGGGAGATGCGCACGAGACGGTGGGTGCCCTTCTCGTTGCGCAGGTAGCCGTAGGCGTAACGGCCCTCGATCTCGATCGTGCAGCTCTTGATGCCCGCCTCCTCCCCTTCCGAGAGTTCGTCCACGGTCACCGCCATGCCGTGGGCCTCGGCCCAGCGGGTGTACATCCGCATCAGCATCAGGGCCCAGTCCTGGGCATCGGTGCCGCCGGCGCCGGCATTGATCGTCAGAACCGCGCCGCCCTCGTCATAGGGACCGCTCAGCAGGCGTTCCAGCTCCCACCGGTCGAGGTCGGCCCGGAGGCCCCGCAGGCCCTCCTCCGCCTCCGTCAGCAGCTCGGCGTCCGGCTCGATCTCCTGCAGCTCCAGGGTGGCCTCCGCGTCGGCCACGGTGCTCCGCCAGCGGTCCAGCTGCTCGAGCTGGGCCTTCACCTCGTCGAGACGGCGCATCTGCCGCCGCGCCCGGTTGGGGTCGTCCCAGAAGTCGGGCTGGGCCGCCAGCTGTTCGAGGTCCTGGCGTCGGGCGTTCAGGGCCGGAACGTCAAAGACAGTCCTGGGCCTGGCCCAGGCGCTCGGTGAGCTCGGAGAGATCGCGTTTGAAGTCGGTGAGTTCCAGAACCACAGCCATGGGGATCATGGGTGATTCGACCGTACCAGCCGTGGCGCCGCCTCGCCGCGCCGACCGTGGGGTGCGCATGCCGGTCTTCTGCCTCCACCCCTAGGATTCAGCGCCGAATTCGCGCGAGCCGCAAGCGATGGTGGTGAAACCGGGGGATCCCGGGGAGGCTCCCGAGGGGCAGGCCCGGGTCGAGGTCTATTCCTGGCGGTTCTGCCCCTTCTGCATCCGCGCCAAGGGACTGCTGGACCGCAAGGGAGTCCTCTACAACGACTACCTCATCGATGGCGATGACGAGGCGCGTGCGGCGATGACCCGCCGGGCGATGGGCCGCAGCACCCTGCCCCAGATCTTCATCGACGGCCACGGCATCGGCGGCTGCGACGAGCTCTACGCCCTCGAGCGGGAGGGGCGCCTCGACGAGCTCCTGCGGATCTCCCCATGACCGGCGCCGTGGCGCCGTCCGGCCCGGCCCAGCTGTTCGTCGCCGACCCGATCGAACGGCTCCGGCCCGCCAAGGACTCCAGCGTGGCCCTCATGCAGGCGGTGCAGCGGGCGGGCCTGCAGCCGTGGGTCTGCACCCCCGCCGACCTGTCCGCCGCGGTGGCCCCCGCCGCGGACAGCGGCCATGCCGCCTGGGCCCTGGCCCGCCCGGTGCGGCTCGCGGCGATCGAGCCGACCGCCGAGGGCTGGCGGGTGCCGCAGCCTTGGTACGAGCTGGGGGAGGCGCGGCGGCTGCCGCTGGAGCACTTCGGCTGTGTCTGGATGCGGCAGGACCCGCCGGTCGACGAGGCCTATCTCTACGCCACCCATCTGCTCGAGCTGGGGGAGCGCCGGGGCGTGCGGGTCGTCAACCGTCCCGCCTCCCTGCGGGCCTGGAACGAGAAGCTCAGCTCCCTGCGCTTCAGCCATCTGATGGCGCCTTCCCTGGTGAGCAGCCGGGTGGAGCAGCTGGCCGGCTTCGCCGCCGAGCACGGCGAGGTGGTGCTCAAGCCCCTCGGCGGCAGAGCCGGCCAGGGGGTGGTGTTCGCCGCCGCCGACACCCCGGGTCTCGGCGCTCTGCTGGAACTGGTCACGGCCCAGGAGCAGCTGCCGGTGATGGTGCAGGCCTTCCTGCCCGGTGTGCGGGAGGGGGACAAGCGCATCCTGCTGGTGGACGGGGAGCCGCTCGGTGCGGTGAACCGCAAGCCCCGCCAGGGCGAATTCCGCAGCAACCTCGCGGTGGGGGGGCAGGCCGAGGCCTGTGAGCTCACCGCCGCCGAGCGGCGCATCTGCGACGCCCTGGCCCCGGCCCTGCGGGCCGAGGGGCTTTTCTTCGTGGGCATCGACGTGATCGACGGGCGCCTCAGCGAGATCAACGTCACCAGTCCCACCGGCGTGCGGGAGGTGGAGAGGCTGGCAGGGGTGCCGCTGGCGGATCAGACGATCGCCCGGCTCCTGGCGGCCTGACCGGCCGATCCGGCACGACAGGCCAGGTTCAGCTGCTGCCGCAGCACGTCGAGCTTGAGTCCCACCTCCCGCAGCTCCCGCTCCGGATGGGAGCCCCGCACCAGTCCGGCGCCGGCGGTCAGTTCGAGCCGCCTGCCCCGCAGCCGGCCGCTGCGGATCGCCACCCGCAGGTCGATGTCGCCCTGGCAGTCGATCCAGCCGATCGGCGCCGCGTAGTTGCCGCGGTCGAAGGGTTCGAGGCTGCGCAGCCAGGCCATCGCCTGCCGCCTCGGCAGGCCGGCCACCGCAGGGGTGGGATGGAGGGCCTCCGCCAGCACGAGGGGGTGACGGCCCCGGAGCTCCGCGGTGATCGGCGTGTGGAGGTGCAGCAGGTCGCCATGGCGCGCCAGGCGGGGGTGACGCGGCTGCCGGGGGCTCAGCCCCCGTTTCCGCAGCGCCCGGGTGATCGCCTCCACCACCAGCTCGTGTTCATGGCGGTCCTTGCCGGAGCAGAGCAGATCGGAGGCGGCAGCGCCGCCATCTGCCTGCACAGCGGCGGTGCCGGCCAGGGCGTCGCAGCGGAGCCGTCCCTGCCGCACGGTGAGAAGCCGTTCCGGGGACGCCCCCACCAACGCCTCCGCCGCCGTCGGCTGCCACAGGAAGCGGCAGCTGCCCGGCTGGCTGCTTCGCAGCTGGGCCAGCAGCGTCAGCGGGTCGAGCCGCTGCGAGAGCCGCAGCTCCTGCCGCACCGCCAGCACCAGCTTCCGGAGTTCCCCCGCCTCCACCAGCTCGAGCGCCCTCGCCACCGCCTGCCGGTAGCCGCGCTGCCATCCATCGGCGCCCACATCCGCCCCGCCCGCGAGCGCCTCGGCGGGCCCGCGGCGGATCGCCGGAGAGCCGCCGGCGGCCGCCGCCAGCTCCTCCCCCTTCTGCCACAGCTCCTCCGCCATGCAGCGGGCCGTGACGCCGCCCCCCAGGGTGCGCTGCAGCCGCAGCCAGCAGTGGCGGCCGTGGCGGCTCAGCTGCCAGCGGGGCAGCACCGCCTGGAGCCCCGGCACGCCGTTCTCCTCCTCCAGCGGGCCCTCGAAGAAGGAGAAGGCCAGCAGCACCCGGGGCCGGGCCAGGGGCGGCGGGTGGGGGTCCATCGCCGTGAGCCGGGTCAGACAGAGCTGGCTGAAGCGCCGCGCCAGCTCGAACCGGCGCGGTCCGCTCAGCTCGAGATGCTGGCAGCGGCCGGCCGCGGCGATGCACAGACCCGGTGTTCCATCCCACAGGAAGCGGAATTCCTCCTCGTCCGCCAGCCGGGGAAGGAACGCCAGGGGGTCGAGGCCGGGCAGCGGCAGGGCCAGGCTCAGGACGCCGTCCTCCCCGCTGCGGGCCGCCGCGCGGCCGGCGGCCGTGAGCAGCGCGGCGAAGGAGGTGGCGGGCTGCACCGGCGGGAGCCTCGGAATCCGGACGGAGGGCTGCTCAAATGTATGGGTCCTTCACCGCCCCCCGACGCCGGCCCCCATGAGCGAGCCCCAGGTCGTCGCAAGCCGTTACGCCACGGCCGCCGCCGGGGAAGTGCCTGCGGACGCCACCGACCGCCGCCGGCTGTGGAGGGCGGCCGTGAAGTGGCCGATGTACGCCGTCGCGGTGATGCCGCTGCTGCTCGCCGCCGGCTGGCGCCTGGGCCAGGGGCTCCCCATCCGCCTCGACCAGCTCCTGCTGTTCCTGCTCGGGGCGGTGCTGCTGCTGGGGTGGGAGAACCTGGCCAACGACGTCTTCGATGCCGATACGGGGGTCGACGCCGCCGGCAAGCCCCACTCCGTGGTGTATCTCACCGGCCGCCGCGACCGTGTTGCCCAGCTGGCCAACGTCGCCCTGGTGGGCGGCCTGGCGCTGATGGCCCTGGTGGCGCTGCGCAGCTCCCCGGCGGTGCTGGCCCTGGTGCTGGCCTGCTGCGGACTGGGGTATGCGTACCAGGGGCCCCCGTTCCGCCTGGGCTACCGGGGGCTGGGGGAGCCCCTGTGCTTCCTGGCCTTCGGGCCCTGCGCCACCGCTGCCGGTCTGCTCGCCCTGGCCCCCGCCCCGCCCCCCGGCACCGCGGCCGCGGTCCCCTGGACGACCGCCCTGGTGCTTGGCAGCGGCCCTGCCCTGGCGACCACGCTGGTGCTGTTCTGTTCCCATTTCCATCAGGTGGAGGAGGACGCGGCCCACGGCAAGCGGTCGCCGGTGGTGCGGCTCGGCAGCGAACGGGCGGCGGGGCTGGTGCCCTGGTTCGTCGCCGCCAGCCTGGGGCTGCAGTGGGCTCCAGTGGCGGTGGGGTGGTGGCCCCCCGCCGCCCTGCTCGGCGCCATCGGCCTTCCCCCCGCGCGGCGGCTCATCCGGTTGCTGGGGGATCATCACCACCGTCCGGAGAAGATTCACCAGAGCAAGTTCCTGGCCCTGCGCTTCCAGGCCCTGAGTGGCTTCGGCCTCGCCCTGGGGCTGGCCCTGGGCCCCTGGCCCTGATGCGGCTGGCCTGGCGTGGCTTCGCCTTCCCCCTCGTCCGTCCCCTGCGGACCGCACGGGGTGAGCTGAGGGAGCGTCGCGGCTGGCTTCTGCGGCTCGAAACGGAGGACGGCCGCTGCGGCTGGGGCGAGGCGGCGCCGCTGGAGGGGCGACCCGAACGGCTGGCGGCCCCGCTGGCCGCCCTGGGGCCGGAGCCGCGCCACGACGAGATCGAGCGTGCCCTGCCCTCCCTGCCCCCCTGCCTGGCCTTCGGCCTCGCCGCGGCCCTGGCGGAGATCGAGGGGCTGGTGGGGCAGGCGGCGGGCGGCTGGCGGCCCGCGCCCCAGCCGGCGGCGCTCCTGCCCGCCGGCGAGGCGGCGGCGGCGGTCCTGGCGGAGCTGGTGGAGTGCCGGTCGGCGGCGGCGCCGGCCGCTCCGCTCACCCTGAAGTGGAAGGTGGCCGCCGCCCAGGATGCTCTGGAGCGGCGGCTTCTGGAGCGTCTTCTCGGCATGCTGCCGGCGGACTGGCGGCTGCGGCTGGACGCCAATGGCGGCTGGGACCGCTCCACCGCCTCGGCCTGGGCCGACCGGCTGGCGGCGGAGCCGCGGCTGGAGTGGCTGGAGCAGCCGCTCCCTGCCGCCGACGTGGAGGGCCTGGAGTGCCTGGCACGGCGGCTGCCGGTGGCCCTGGACGAATCCCTCGCCCTGTGCCCCGAACTGCGCCGCAGCTGGCGGGGCTGGCAGGTGCGGCGGCCCAGCCAGGAGGGCGACCCCCGTCCCCTGCTGGCGGAACTGCGCCGGGGCACGCCGCGGCTGGTGCTGAGCACCGCCTTCGAGACGGGCATCGGCCGGCGCTGGCTCGATCATCTGGCCGCCCTCCAGCAGCTCGGCCCCACCCCCGCCGCCCCCGGCCTGGCGCCGGGCTGGAGCGGGGAGGGGGCGCTGCACGGCTCTGATCCGGAGCGGGTGTGGGAGTCGGCGGCACCATGAGCGGTGCCGCTGATCTGGAGCGTGCCTGGCGCCACGGCCGGATCGTGGCCCTGGCCGCGCCGGCGGAGCGGGAGCGGCGGGCCCTGGCGGAGGCCACCGGCCCCGCCGGCCTCGCCGCGCTCGAACGGGCCTGGGGCCCCGGGGTGGTGGTCGCCAGCGGCGGCAGCGCCGGCCGCCGGCGCTGGTGCCTGCAGCCGCTGGCCCACCTGGAGGCTTCGGCCCGGGCCACCGGAGGCTGGCTGGAGGGTCTGGGAATCGATCCGGGCAACTGCCTGCACCTCAACCCTCTCCCCCTTCACCATGTCAGCGGCCTGCTGCCGCTGGTGCGCTGCCGGCTGTGGGGGGCGCGGCACCGCCGCCTCGACCCTGCCTGGCTGCGGGATCCCGGCCTCCTGGCGGGAGCCGTGCCGCTGCCCGCCGGCCGCGCCGGCCTGCTTTCCCTCGTGCCCACCCAGCTGCAGCGGCTGCTGGCGGCGCCGGCGGCGGCGGAGTGGCTGAAGCGCCTGGCGGTGATCTGGGTGGGCGGCGCGCCCCTCGGCGACGAACTGGCGGAGCGGGCCCGCCGGGCCGGTCTTCCCCTGGCGCCCTGCTACGGCGCCACCGAGACCGCGGCGATGGTGACGGCCCTGCCGCCGACGAGCTTCCTCGCCGGGGAACGGGGTTGCGGCGATCCGCTCCAGGATGTCGAGCTGCGGATCGATCCGGCCGGCGGGGCGGTTCAGCTGCGCAGCGACCGGCTCAGCCCCGGCTGGCTGGAGAGGGGCCGGTTGTGCCCCCTGCCCCGGTCGGAGGACGGCTGGTGGTGCAGCGGCGACGCCGGCCGTCTCGGGCCCGGCGGGCTGGAGCTGGTCGGCCGGCTCGATGGAGCCATCCACAGCGGTGGGGAGACCGTCTTCCCGGAGGATCTCGAGCGACGCCTGCTGGCGGAGGCGGCGCAGCGGGGACTGCCGCTGCAGGCGCTGCTGCTGCTGGCGGTGCCGGATCCGGAATGGGGCGAGCGGCTCGAGGCCCTGGTGCGGCCGGCGGAGGGGGCCGATGCCGCCGATCTGGTGGCGCGGCTGAAGCGGATCGGCGCCGGCTGGGCAGCGGCGGAACGTCCCCGCGCCTGGTGGATCTGCCCCGATCTGGCCCCCACCGAGATGGGCAAGTGGCAGCGGGGTCGTTGGCGGAAGCGGCTGCAGGCGCTACAAGCGGACCACGTCTCCCCATCCCCACCCGCCGATGGCGACCCTCAGCGACAGCGAGATCAGTAACAAGAAGCTGGCCGCGGGCCTCACCGGCATCTTCCTGGGGGCCTTCGGGGTGCACAAGTTCATCCTCGGCTACACCAAGCCGGCCGTGATCATGCTGGCGGTCTCGCTTGCCGGCGGAGTGGTGACCTGCGGAATCGCCAGTTTCGTGATGTACGTGATCGGCCTCGTGGAAGGCATCATCTACCTCACCAAGACCAACGAGGAGTTCCGGGCGATGTACATCGACGCCGAGAAGGATTGGTTCTGACTCCGGACGGTTCCGAACGGCGCAGGGGACCCAGGCTGCCGGGGCTGGGCGGCACCGCTCTGCTTCTGGCGGCCGTCGCGAGCGTGGCCGGCTTCGAGGCGATCCCCCGCGACGGTTTCCATCCCCTTGCCCTGATGGCCTGCATGCTGCCGCTCCAGCTGGCGGCCCTCCTTTTTGTCTTCCGGCGGCGGCCGCTCTGAGCCGCCCTCAGAGCGGCCGCACGCCGTTGGCCAGGGACGAGGCCTCCAGCCAGCGCTGGATCGGCTCGGGCAGGGGACAGCGGCGCCGGCTGGCGGCGTCGATCGCCAGGTGGCGGGTGAGGCCCCGGGCCACCTCCCCCGCTTCGCGGCGGAAGCCGAAGCGCAGCTCGAAACCGCCCGGATCCAGCCGCTGCGGGGTGAGGCGGATGTCGATCCGGTCGCCGCAGACCAGCGGCGCCAGGTAGTCGGCGCTGCAGTGCACGATCGGCAGGGCCACCGGCAGGGGCCTGCCGGGCACGGGGAAGATCTCGGCGGCCGCCAGGCCGAAACGCTCGAGACTCTCCTCATAGGCCTCGTGGCACCAGTGGAGCAGACGGGGGAAGTGCATCACTCCCGCGGCATCGGTGTCGCCGAAGCGCACGGTGCGCCCCAGGCTCAGCCAGGTGGAGGGATCCTGCGGGGGCATGCGCCCGATCAGCGATCCACCGATCCCATGATCACGTCGATGGAGCCGAGGATGGCCATGATGTCGGCCACCTTGTTGCCCCTGAGAATGTGGGGGAGGATCTGCAGATTGTTGAAGTCGGCGGCCCGGATCTTCCACCTCCAGGGGGTGACATCGTCGTTGCCCTGGATGAACACACCCAGTTCCCCCTTGCCGGATTCCACCCGGCAGTAGAGCTCGCCGCTGGGGATCTTGAATGTGGGAGCCACCTTCTTGGCGATGTACTGGTAGTCGAATTCAAACCATTCACTCTTCTTGCCTTCCGCCATTCGCCTGGCTTCCAGGTTCTCGTAGGGTCCGCCCGGGATCATCCGGCAGGCCTGGCGCAGAATCGCCAGCGACTGGCGCATCTCCTCGATGCGGACGCGGTAGCGCGCATAGCAGTCACCCTCCTTCTGCCAGGCCACCGACCACTCGAAGTCGTCGTAGCACTCGTAGTGGTCCACCTTGCGCAGATCCCAGGCGACGCCGGAGGCCCGCAGCATCGGGCCGGACAGCCCCCAGTTGATCGCCTGTTCCCGGCTGATGGTGCCGAGGCCCTCGATGCGCCTTCGGAAGATGGGGTTGTTGGTGATGAGTTTCTCGTACTCGTCGATCTTCGGGCCGAACCAGTCGCAGAAGTCGAGACACTTGTCGATCCAGCCGTAGGGCAGGTCGACCGCGACGCCGCCGATGCGGAAGTAGTTGTTGTTGATGAGACGCTGGCCCGTCGCCGCCTCCCAGAGGTCGTAGATCATCTCCCGTTCCCGGAAGATGTAGAAGAAGGGGGTCTGGGCTCCGACGTCGGCCAGGAAGGGGCCCAGCCAGAGCAGATGGTTGGCGATGCGGTTCAGCTCCAGCATCAGCACCCGGATGTAGCTGGCCCGCTTCGGCACCGGCACATCGGCCAGCTTCTCGGGCGCGTTCACCGTGATCGCTTCGTTGAACATGCCGGCCGCGTAGTCCCAGCGGCTCACATAGGGCACGAACATGACGTTCGTGCGGTTCTCGGCGATCTTCTCCATGCCGCGGTGGAGATAGCCGATCACCGGCTCGCAGTCCACCACGTCCTCTCCGTCGAGGGTCACCACGAGCCGCAGCACCCCGTGCATCGACGGGTGGTGCGGCCCGAAGTTGACGACCATCGGCTCCGTGCGCGTCTCGAGCTGCGTCATGGGGCCGTGGAAACCAATCGACGGGCGGGATCCTAGGAAAGCAGCGGCTGCCGGGACGGAAGCTGGACGATCTTGTGCGTACAGAACATGGCGGTGGTGCCTTCCGCCACCTTCCGGTGCTCGCGGCCGAGGTGGAGGCGGCCTTCGCGGAGCTGCCGCGGCGGGGGGAGGGCTGGCTGCTCGACGCCACCCTGGGCGGTGGCGGACACGCGGCGCTGCTGCTGGAGGCCCATCCACGGCTGAGGCTGATCGGTCTCGACCGCGATCCCGCCGCCCGGGCCGCGGCGGCGGCACGGCTCGATCGCTGGGGCGGCCGGCTGGAGATCGTGGCCGCCGATTTCGGGGAGTACGAACCGCCCGCGCCGCTGCTCGGTGTGCTGGCGGACCTGGGGGTGAGCAGTCCCCAGCTCGATGACCCCCGCCGGGGCTTCGGCTTCCGATCGGAGGCGCCTCCCGACATGCGGATGAATCCGGATGCGGGAGAGACCGCCGCCGAACTGCTGGACCGCCTCGAGGAGCGGGAGCTGGCCGACCTGCTCTACGAGTACGGCGAGGAGCGCCTCTCCCGCCGCATCGCCCGGCGGCTGGTGTCGGAACGTCCCTGGAGCGGCGGGGGGCGGTCCACCGCGGACCTGGCCCGCGTCATCGCCGGCTGCTATCCCCCCAGGGCCCGCCATGGCCGGATCCACCCCGCCACCCGCAGTTTCCAGGCCCTCCGGATCGCCGTCAACGACGAGCTGGGGGCCCTCGACCGGCTGCTCCAGCGTGCCCCGGACTGGCTCGAGCCGGGCGGGATCCTGGCGGTGATCAGCTTCCACTCCCTCGAGGACCGCCGCGTCAAGACCGCCTTCCGGGAGGACCCCCGGCTCGAACCGCTCGGCCGCAAGCCCCGCCTCGCCGGTGAGGCGGAGCGGGAACGGAACCCCCGCAGCCGTTCCGCCCGCCTGAGGGTGGCGAGGCGGACCGGTGGGCCGGCCGGGCAGGACGGACCGCCGACCTCCAGCATGGACCTCCCGTGCGGACGGCCCTGAGGCGAGGTGATGGCATTCGAGTTCGCTCCACCGGAGATCACCCGTGTCGAGGCGCTCTGGTGGCTGGCGCTGCTGGTGCAGGCGATCGCCCTCCCCGGCACGCTCCTTCCTTTCCTGCCCGGGCTCGTGCTGCTGCCGCTGGGGGCCCTGGTGTGGGTGCTGGCGGTGGGCTGGGCTGCCGGCTGGCCGCCGCTGCTGCTGAGTGTGGCGATCCTGGCCCTCGGCCTCGCGGCCGATGCCCTGGCGCTCGTGCTGGGTCCTGCCCGGCTCAAGGCCACCCGCTGGGCGTACCTCGGGGCCGGCGCCGGCCTGATCGTGGGGATGCTGGGTCTCCTGCCCGCCCTGCCCTTCGGCGGGCCGCTGCTCGGGGCGCTGGTGGGGCCCCTGCTGGGGGCGAGCCTCGGTGAACTGGTCACGGCGCCGTCGGCCCTGGGGCCTCTCGGCCTCGGGCGGCTGCTCCGTTCGGTGCGGGTGGGGCTTGCGGTGGTGGCCGGTCTGCTGGTGAGCCGGGTCTCCCAGTTCCTGCTGGCGCTTCTGGGCCTGGCGGGATTCGTGTTCCTAAGCAGGGGGGCTGTCGGGTGAAGCGGCCTCCGCCGCCAGCTGGCGGTAGGCCGCCGTGGAGATGCACGCCACCAGCGGCCAGGCGAGGAACACCCCCACGAAGCAGGCGGCCAGGCCGAGCAGCAGGAGCACCGTCTCGATCACCGCCAGCAGCAGCATGAGAGGCCAGTGGGGATCGATCAGGCGGCGGCCCCGCCGCAGCATCCTCACCGGGCCTCCGTTCTCCAGCAGGGCGATCTGGAGGATGAACTTCTGGTTCACCGCCAGATAGAGGGCGGCCAGCAGGGTGCATCCCAGCAGGGCCAGGATCAGCAGTCCCAGCAACAGGCTGACCAGGGTGAGGGCCTCCAGCGCCAGACCCGAGCTCAGCTCGGCCAGCCAGTTCACCAGGGTCAGCGCCCCCCCCAGCAGCAGCAGGTTCGCCGCGACCGCCGCCGCAAGGATCAGAGCCACGAGCAGCATCGTCTGGGCCGACCGGGCAATGGTGCGACCCTCCCAGCGCATCATCTGGCCCAGCCGCGGCCGCCGCCCCTCCAGGGCGGCGGCCGCACCCCGGGTCAGCCCCACGCCGGCCCAGATCCAGAGCACCACCAGGGCGATTCCCTCCAGCAGCACCAGCGCCCGTCCGCCCCAGCGGCCCGGGCCGGCCAGCGCCATCCCGGCGGGGATCGTGAGGTTCAGCAACCTCCAGAGCAGTCCCAGGGCCAGGGTCGTCAGCAGCGTGAACGCCACGAAGGTCCACGGTCGGCGGCTGAAGGCCAGCCAGCCGTCGTGAATGGCGTCACCGAGATCGAGCCGTGGGGTGCCGGAAGGGCTCCGGATCGTCACGGCGGGGTCCTCGCTCCTCCGGGAAGCTAGGCAGGACGACGGAGCTGCGCCACCACTTCGCTCACGGCGGAGATCGCTTCGCCGATGTCCGCCTCCTCCGTTCCCCGTCCCAGCCCGAAGCGGATCGAAGCCGCCGCTTCGCCACGGCTTCGTCCCAGGGCGGCGAGCACATGGGAGGGGCTGCCCTGGCTGCAGGCCGAACCGCTGCTCACGGCGAGCCGCCGGCGCAGTTCCCGGTGCAGGCGGATTCCATCCACGCCGCCGATGGTGACGTTGAGGTTGTGGGGCAGGCGCCGCTCCGCATCGCCGTTGCGCCGCACGTCCCCGATGGCCTCGAGGCCGTGCCAGAGCCGGTCGCGCAGGCCGCCCAGCCGCCGGGCGCGCTCCTGCCGGTCGTCCATGGCCCGGATCACCGCCTCCCCCAGCCCCACGATCAGCGGGACGGGCAGGGTTCCGGCCCGCAGACCGCCCTCCTGACCGCCGCCGTGCTGGAGGGGCATGATCTCCACGCCCCGCCTCACCACCAGGGCGCCGATGCCCTTGGGGCCATAGATCTTGTGGCCGCTGAGGCTGAGCAGGTCGATCCCCAGCTCCCCCATCTCCAGGTCCACGTGGCCCACCGCCTGGGCGGCGTCGCAGTGGAACAGCGCCCCGTGGCGGCGGCACAGGTCGGCGACGGCGTCGAGGGGCTGGAGCACGCCGATCTCGTTGTTGGCCGCCATCACCGACACCAGCAGCACGTCGTCGCCCAGGGCGGCGGCGAGCCGCCCGGGGTCCACGAGTCCGTCCGGTTCCACCTCCACCACCGTGAGGGGGAATCCCTGGCGCCGCAGCCAGTGCAGCGGGTCGAGCACGGCCCGGTGCTCGGTGGCGAGGCTCACCAGCCGCCGGCGCGGCCGTCCGGCGGCCGCCGCCGCCATCGCCACCCCCTTGAGGGCCAGGTTGTCGGCTTCGGTGGCACCGCTGGTGAAGATCACCTCCCCGGCGGCGGCGCCCACCGCCCGGGCCACCCGGCCGCGGGCCTGCTCCACCGCCGCCGCCGCCTCGAGCGCCGGCCGGTAGAGCCGGCTCGAAGGGTTGGCGAACCGTTCCGTCCACCACGGCGCCATCGCCTCCACCACCGCCGGGTCGCAGGGGGTGGTGGCGTTGTGGTCGAGGTAGGCCAGCATGGTGTCCATGCTGACAACCGCACTGAGGTTTCTTCTTCACCCGGCGCTGTCTGCCGCCACGGCGGTCCTGGCGGCGGTCCCGGCCACGGCGCTCGCCGAACCGGCCCCGCGTCCCGCCGACCTGGTCATCCTCGAGGAACGGGTGGGGCGCGAGGGCAAGCAGGTGATCGGCGTCTTCGGCCGCGAAGCCGATCCCTCCCAGCCGGACGTGTGGCGGATCCGGCTGTGGGACGAGATGCAGGAGGTTCTCACCATCTCCACCGACGTGGTCCATTGCAGCCCCAGCGGGCCGATGCGGATCACCGGGCTGGATCGCAAGCTGATCCTGCGGGAGCTCAACCCCGGTGGCGCGATCACCCGCCGCAACCGCCTCGATCACCTGATCTGGTGGGCGGCCTGCCACCCCGACCAGGCCGGCCGCGACCCCGCCACGCTCGCCCCCCTGGCCCGCGAGCTGGGGTACAGCGGCACGCTGCGGGAGAGCGAACAGGTGCTTCCGGCGCCCCGTCGATAGATTCCAGCCATGGCCCACTCCCCCGCCCCCGAGGATCCCGCCGCCGGGACCGCGGTCGATTCCATCGACTCCGCAGAATCCGCGCCGAGCCCCCCGGCCCGGCTGCTGCTGGTGGACGACGAGCCCGGCCTGCGGACGGCCGTGAAGGCCTACCTGGAGGACGAGGGCTTTGCGGTGACCACCGCCGCCGACGGGGAGGAGGGCTGGACCCTGGCCCAGCAGATGGTGCCCGACGTGGTCATCAGTGACGTGATGATGCCGCGCTGCGACGGGTTCGAGCTGCTCCGCCGCCTGCGGGCCGACGAGCGTCTGGGGGGCATTCCGGTGATCTTCCTCACCGCCAAGGGGATGACCGCCGACCGCATCGCCGGCTTCCAGGCCGGGGCCGACGACTACATCCCCAAGCCCTTCGACCCCGAGGAACTGGTGGCGAGGGTCAACAACGTGGTGCGCCGCCAGGAACGGCTGCTGGCGGAGGCGGCCCGCTTCGCCGATGCCGACATCGGTCAGCTGGCCCGGCAGATCACCGAGATCCGCTCCATGCTCGGCGGGGGCGTCAAGAAAGCCGCCAGCGACGTGCGGCACGACTTCACCCCCCGCGAGGCGAGCGTGCTGCAGCTGGTGGCGGAGGGAATGATGAACAAGGAGATCGCACGGCGGCTGGAGACCTCCATCCGCAATGTGGAGAAGTACGTGAGCCGTCTCTTCATCAAGACCGGCACCTCCAGCCGCACCGAACTCGTGCGCTATGCCCTCGAGCACGGTCTGGTGGACTGAACGGCCGTCGGATCGCGGCTCCGTCGAGGGTTGGCTCCCCCCGGCGGCGAACCGGGGCTGGATCTACCGCGACCGCATCGATGCCGTGCACGCGGGCCGCAGGGTCTGCGCCTACTACGCCTCGCGCCATCCCCATTCGCCCGAATCCGTCTGGCGCGAGCGGCTGGCCAGCGGCGAGATCCGCCGCAACGGCGCACCGCTGCAGGCCGACATCCGTCTCGACCGCGGCGACCGGCTGGCCTGGCACCGCCCCCCCTGGCGGGAGCCGGCGGTGCCGGCCACCTGGCGGGTGGTGTTCGACGACGGCGATCTGCACGTGATCGACAAGCCGGCGGGCCTGCCGGTGCTGCCGGCGGGGGGCTTCCTGGAGCACACGCTGCTGCACCTGCTGGAGCGGCGTCACGCCGAGGACCCCGCCGGCGTGCCCCGGCCGGTGCACCGGCTCGGGCGGTTCACCTCCGGTCTGCTGATCTGTGCGCGAAGGCCGGCGACCCGTAGCCGGCTCAGTGCGTGTCTGCGGCAGAGCACCCGCCTGGGGGCAGCCCCTGGGGAGGGGGGAGGGAACGTCGGCTGCCGCAAGGACTATCTCGCCTGGGTGGCGGGTCGGTGCCTGGCGATGCGGGTGGGGGAGAGCCTCTGCATCACCACCCCCATCGGGCTGGTGCCCCACCCCCGCCTCGGCGGCGTCTGGGCCGCCGCCCCCGGCGAGCAGGATGCCCTCCCCGCCCACAGCACGATCACCCTGCTGGAGCAGGGCGGCGTCGCCGATCTGGTGCGGGTCACGATCGCGAGCGGCCGTCCGCACCAGATCCGCATCCACTGCGCCGCCCTCGGCGCTCCGCTGCTCGGCGATCCCCTCTACCGGCCCGGCGGAGGGGCCCGGCCGGAGGGTCTCCCCGGCGACGGGGGCTACCGGCTCCACGCCTGGCGGCTGGTCCTGCCGCGGCCGCCGGGGCACCCCCTCGAACTGGAGGCACCGCCGCCGTGGTCAGCCGCCGCGGCGCTCGAAGTCGATCAGCCGTGAGTAGTAGAAGGGGGCCTGGTTGAGGCTGCGG
>CAZVPB010000035.1:0-15359 GCA_964628165.1 uncultured Cyanobium sp. | reverse complement strand
CCGATCTCGGCGAGGGTGAGGGGCTCGGAGCCCTCCAGGCCGAAGCGCAGCTTGAGGATCTTCTGCTCCCGCTCGTTGAGCTGGGAGAGCCAGGTGCCGAGGTGCTCCTTCTGGATGTGGCGGTCCATCGAGTCGAGATGCTCGTTGCTCGAGGGATCGGCGATCAGTTCACCGAGGGTGCTGCGGTCCTCCTCGCCCCGGGCGTGGGCATCGAGGGAGGCGCAGGGTGCGCTCTGGGCCATCAGCTCCTCCAGCTCCTGGGGAGTGACGCCCATGGCGTGGGCCAGTTCGAGCCGGTTGGGCTGCCGGCCGAGACGATGGGAGAGCTCCCGGGTGATGCGGCGCATCTTGGAGAGCTTCTCGCTGATGTGGATCGGCAGGCGGATCGTGCGGGCGCTGTTGTCGATTGCCCGGGTCATGCCCTGGCGGATCCACCAGTAGGCATAGGTGGAGAATTTGTACCCCATGGCGGGATCGAATTTGTCGACTGCCCGCTCCAGCCCGATCGCCCCCTCCTGCACGAGATCGAGCAGTTCCAGCCCCTGGTTCTGATACTTCTTCGCCACGCTCACCACCAGGCGGAGGTTGGCGGCCATCATGCGGTCGCGGGCCCGATGGCCCATGCGGATCTGCCGTTTCTGGCGGCCGGTGAGCTCCGATTCCGGCAGCTCCTGAAGCCGTTTGCCGGCCTGGACGTGATGCGCCAGCTCGATCTCTTCGGCCGGAGTGAGAAGTGGCACACGGCCGATCGTGCCGAGATACCAGCCGATCGAATCGGCACTGAGCCGGCCCTGGGACCGCTGCGCCGTGAACCGCGTGGTGCGGGCGGATGACCGCTGGGCCGGCTTGCCGGCACCGATGGATTGGTGTTCCTCTCTCCTGCTGTTCAGCAGGGGAGGAACGGAACGCAGAGGTGTCCCCATCACCCCAGGCCTCCGGATTGAATTTGGCCGGACGGTAGCACCAATGATCACGAAGTAACGTAAAGAAACGGAAGATTTTCCGTTGGAATGCTTCCGGATCGCCGCGGGTTGTCGCGACCGCTACCCAGCCGCTACGAATCGGTGCGAAGACCGCCCCGCCAGCGCTTCATCAGCAGGGCCTGGGCCGGCCGATCCTCCTCCTGCACGGCCCGCTGGGCATAGCTGCCGTCGCTCTCCATATGCCAGGCGTTGGTGTCCTGGAGGTAGACCTCCAGGAGACCCTCCAGCTGCTCCCGCAGCCGCGCGTCCACCACCGGCGCCACCGCCTCCACCCGACGGTCGAGGTTGCGGGGCATCCAGTCGGCGCTGCCGATGAACACCTCCGGCTCGCCGCCGTTGGCGAACCAGAAGATGCGGGAGTGCTCCAGGAAACGGCCGATCACGCTCACCACCCGGATCGTGTCGCTCACCCCCTCCAGCCCCGGCCGAAGGCAGCAGACGCCCCGCACCACCAGCTCCACGGTGACGCCCGCCTGGGAGGCCTCGTAGAGAAGGGCGATGATCGCCGGATCCACCAGCGCGTTCATCTTGGCGCGGATGTGCCCGCCGCGCCCGGCCTGGGCGTGCTCGATCTCCCGCCGGATCAGGTTCTCCATGCCGCTCCGCAGGGTCACCGGAGCCACCAGCAGACGCCGGAAGCTCTGCTGCTTGGAGAAGCCGGTGAGGTAATTGAAGAGTTCCACCAGATCGCAGCCGAAGTCCTCACGGGCGGTGAGAAGGCCGAGGTCGGTGTAGAGGGCGGAGGTCTTGGAGTTGTAGTTGCCGGTGCCGATGTGCAGGTAGCTGCGCAGTTTCTCCCGCTCCTTGCGCACCACCAGCAGCACCTTGGTGTGGGTCTTCAGCCCCAGCACGCCGTAGATCACGTGCACCCCGGCGCTCTCCAGCTGGCGGGCCCACTGGATGTTGTTGTCCTCGTCGAAACGGGCCTTCAGTTCCACCAGCGCCATGACCTGCTTGCCGTTCTCGGCGGCGCGCATCAGGGCCTGCACCACCGGGGAATCGCGGGAGGTGCGATAGAGGGTCATCTTGATGGCGAGCACCGAGGAATCGTCGGCCGCCTGGTTGATGAACTCCTCCACCGAAGTGGCGAACAGATCGAAGGGGTGGTGCAGCAGCACGTCGCCGCGGCGGATCACCGAGAAGATGCTCTCCAGCTCCTCGCTCTGCAGCGGCGGTTCCTGCGTCATGCGGCTCTTCTGGGCCCGGGCCAGGGCCGGGTGGGTGCGCCCCTGGTGGGGCGGATCCTTGAGCTGGGGCAGGGGAATCGCCATCAGGCTCATCAGGTCGTCGAGGCCCAGCGGGCCGTTGATCCGGTAGAGGTCCTCCGGTTCGACGCTGGCCCCCTCCATCAGCAGCTGCACCACCTCGTCGGGCATCTCGTCGGCCACCTCGAGCCGCACCACCTCGCCGCCCCGCCGCCGTTTGCGAAGCCCCACCTGCAGCGCCTCCATCAGGTCGTCGGCCTCCAGGTCGCGCAGTTCCAGGTCGGCGTCGCGGGTGACCCGGAAGAAGTAATGCCCCTCCACCGACATGCCGGGGAACAGCATCTCGAGGTTGAAGGCCAGCACCTGCTCCAGCGGCACGGCGGTGAAGCAGGGCCGGGGCGCCAGGCCGCTCAGCTCGGGCGGGATCGGCACGAAGCGGGGCAGGATCTTCTGGGGCACCTTGACCCGTGCGAACTGCTGACGGCCGCTGTCGGGATCGCGGATCAGGGCCGCCACGTTCAGGCTCAGATTGCTCATGAACGGGAACGGGTGGGCCGGGTCCACCGCCAGTGGCGTGAGCACCGGGAAGATCGATCGGCGGAAGTAGTCGTCGACCCAGCGGGTCTGGGCCTCGTTGAGCCGCAGATAATCGATCAGGTGCACCCCGTATTCGGCCAGGTGCCGCTTGAGCGAATGGCGGTAGTGGTGCTGCTGCATCTCCAGCAGCGGCCGCAGCTTCGCCTGGATCGCCTCCAGCTGCTGCAGCGGCGTGAGGCCGTCGTCGCTGCGGGTGTTGAGGCCGGCCTCCTGCTGCGACTTGAGGGAGGCCACCCTCACCATGAAGAACTCGTCGAGGTTGTTGCTGAAGATCGCGCTGAACTTCGCCTGCTCCAGCAGGGGCGTGCGCTCATCGAGGGCCTGGGCGAGCACCCGGTGGTTGAAGTCGATCCAGCTGAGCTCGCGGTTGATGTAGAGATCCGGAGGCACCAGGGGACCGGTCATGGGTGGTGCGCTTCCTTCAACCGCAGCGGCAAGGTAGCAATCGCCCCCGGCCGGCCCGCGTGCCCGCCATCACCGCCGGGCCGCGGCCGCTGCCACAGTGGAGGGAACGCCGCTTCCCGGCCGATGGCCGCCTGGATCGCCGTGACCGGCCTCGGCCTGGTGCTGTTCCTGGTGGTTCACCTGGGCGGCGTCGCCCTGGCCGCCGTGGCGCCCGAGACGTTCGAGCGCTACGCCGCCCATCTGCACAGCCGCCCCTGGCTGCCGTTCCTGGAGGCGGGCCTGGCGGCCCTCGCCCTCGCCCACCCCGGTCTGGCGCTGGCCCGCTGGCGGGCGAACCGCCGTGCCGGCGGCGAGCCCGCCCCCCGGAGGCGCAGCCGCCGGGAAGGGACCGGCGGCGCCCTGGCGTCGCTGGCGGGCCGCACCCTGCCCTGGAGCGGAGGCCTGCTGCTGGCCTTCCTGATCATCCACCTGCTCCAGCTGCGCTGGCCCCGCCCCGCGGCGGGGCAGGAACTGGCGGCCCTGCGGGCGGTGCTGGAGCGCCCCGGCTGGCTGGTCCTCTATCTGGTGGCCGGTCCGGCCCTGGCGCTGCACCTCTTCCACGGCAACGAAAGCGCCCACCGCAGCCTGGGCCTGCTGGCCCCGGCCAACGGCGAGGTCCTCCGCCGGACGGGCCGGGTGCTGGCGGTGCTGCTCGGCGGCGGCTTCGGCCTGGTGCCGCCGCTGCTGCTGCTGCGTGGATCGCTGCCGCCGCCGGCATGAGCCTGCCCGCCGATCCACAGCTGCCCACCGGCCCGCTGGCGTCCGCCTGGCGGCGCCGCTGCGACGACCTGCCGCTGCTGAGCCCGGCGAACAAGGCGAAACGGCGGATCCTGGTGGTGGGCGCCGGCCTGGCGGGGGCCTCCGCCGCCGCGAGCCTGGCGGAGCAGGGCTACCGGGTGCAGGTGCTCACCTACCACGACAGCCCCCGCCGGGCCCATTCGGTGGCGGCGCAGGGGGGCATCAACGCCGCCCGCAACACCGCCAACGACGGTGACAGCGTCGAGCGGCTCTTCCGCGACACCGTGCGGGGCGGCGACTTCCGGGCCCGCGAGGCCGGCTGCCACCGGCTGGCGGAGATCAGCGGCGCCATCATCGACCAGTGCGTCGCCCAGGGGGTTCCCTTCGCGAGGGAGTACGGCGGCGTGCTGGCCACCCGCAGCTTCGGGGGCGCCCTGGTGCGCCGCACCTTCTACGCCCGCGGCCAGACCGGTCAGCAGCTGCTGCTGGGCGCCTACCAGGCGCTGATGCGGCAGGTGGCCGCCGGCCGGGTGGAGCTGCTGAGCCGCCGCGACGTGCTGGATCTGGTGATCCACGACGGCGTGGCGCGGGGGGTGGTGTGCCGGCGCCAGTGGGGCGGCGAGCTGGAGGTGCTCACCGCCGACGCGGTGGTGCTGGCCAGCGGCGGCTACGCCAACGTCTACTTCCTCTCCACCAACGCGGTGAAGAGCAACGCCACGGCGATCTGGCGTGCCCATCAACGCGGCGCGCTCTTCGCCAACCCCTGCTTCACCCAGATCCATCCCACCTGCATCCCCCCCGGCGGCGCCGGCCAGAGCAAGCTCACCCTCATGAGCGAGAGCCTCCGCAACGACGGCCGTGTGTGGCTGCCGCTGGAGGCCGGTGACCGGCGCGCCCCGGCGGACATCCCCGAAACCGAGCGCGACTACTTCCTCGAGCGGCTCTACCCCGCCTACGCCAACATGGTGCCCCGCGACGTGGCCTCCCGCCGGGCCTGGGAGTTCTGCGCCGAGGGGCGTGGCGTGGGCCCCGGCGGGCGGGCGGTGTATCTCGACCTCGGTGACGCCATCGCCCGCGAGGGGGAGGCGGCGATCGAGGCCCGCTACGGCAATCTGCTGGAGATGTACGAGCGGATCACGGGGGAGGATCCGCGCCGGGTGCCCATGCGGATCGCCCCGGCTCCCCACTACACCATGGGCGGCCTGTGGGTCGATTACCACCTGATGAGCAACCTGCCGGGGCTGTTCGTGCTCGGCGAGGCGAATTTCTCGGAGCACGGCGCCAACCGGCTCGGCGCCAGCGCCCTCATGCAGGGGCTGGCCGATGGCACCTTCATCGCCCCGCTCACCATCACCGCCTGGCTGGCGGGCCGGTCCGGGGCGCCGCTGGCGGCGGACCACCCCGCCTGCCGCGAGGCGGAGGCGGCGGTGGCCGGCAGGATCGCCGCGCTGCGCTCGGGCGCGGGGTCGCGCCGACCCGGCACCGGCCTTCCCGCCGACGCCTTCCACCGGGAGCTCGGGACCCTGATGGGCGAGGTGTGCGGCATCCGCCGCGAGGCCGCGGGGCTGCGGCGGGGAATCGACCGGGTGGAGGAGCTGCGACGGCGCTTCGCCGAGCGGGTGGCCGTTCCGGACCACGGCCACGGCCGCGACCCGGAGCTGGAGAAGGCGCTGCGGGTGGAGGACTTCCTCGGCCTGGCCGATCTGATGCTGCGGGACGCCCTGGCGCGGGAGGAGTCCTGCGGTGCCCACTTCCGCCTCGAACACCAGAGCGAGGAGGGGGAGCCCCGGCGCGACGACGAGCGCTTCGCCCATATCGCCGCCTGGGAACACCGCCCCGACGGACCGCCGCGGCGTCACGTCGAGCCGCTGCGGTTCAGGGCCCTCACCCCCGGAGCCCGCAGTTACCGATGAGGCTCACCCTGCGGATCTGGCGCCAGGAGGAGCCCGGCACAGCCGGGAGCTTCGAGGAGCACCGGCTCGACGATCTCCATGGCGATCTGTCCCTGCTCGAGGTGCTCGACACCCTCAACGAGCGCCTGGTGGCCGCCGGCCGCCGCCCGGTGGGCTTCGACCACGACTGCCGCGAGGGCATCTGCGGTTCCTGCGGGTTCCTGGTGAACGGCCAGGCCCACGGTCCCCAGCCCGCCACCACGGTGTGTCAGCTCCATCTCCGCCATTTCGCCGATGGCGCCGTGCTGCGGCTGGAGCCGTTCCGGGCGCGGGCCTTCCCGGTGCTGCAGGACCTCGTCGTCGACCGCTCCGCCTTCGACCGTCTGATCGCGGCGGGCGGCTACGTGTCGGTGAACAGCGGCGCGGCGCCGCCGGCGAACGCCGTGCTGGTGCCCCGGGACAGGGCGAGCGACGCCTTCGATGCCGCCACCTGCATCGCCTGCGGCGCCTGTGTCGCCAGCTGTCCCAACGCCTCCGCCAGCCTCTTCGTGGCGGCCAAGCTCGCCCATCTGGGGCTGCTGCCCCAGGGGGAGCCCGAGCATCCGGCGCGGGTGCGGGCGATGCGGGAGCGCATGGTGCAGGAAGGCTTCGGCGGCTGCAGCAACCACCTGGAATGCGAGGCGGCCTGCCCGAAGCGGATCTCCGCCGACTGGATCAGCTGGATGAACCGTCAGGCGCGGAAGGGCTGATCGTTCGCAGGGCTCCTGGGACCGCGTGCTACTGGAAGCGGCGGGCCAGCTGGAACACCGGGATGCTCGCGGCGATCAGAAGAGCGGCCACCAGGCTGTTGGCCGTGTCGGTGAGCACGGCCGCCACCAGGAAGGCGGAGGATCCCGCCAGCACCACCAGGCCCGGCAGCGGGTGGGCCCACACCCGGAAGGGACGGGGCAGGTCGGGCTCGCTGCGGCGCAGGGCGAGCTGGGCGGCGATGCCGCTGAGGTAGAGCACCACGTAGAGGAACGAGGCGATGCCCAGCAGCACCCGGAAGTCGCCCGCCAGCACCAGAGTGCCGGTGGCCAGAAGGGTGAGCACCAGGGCCAGGGTGGGGGTGCCGCCCTCGTTCACCTCCGCCAGGCGGGGGTGGAAGAGTCCGGCGCGGCCGAGGCCGTAGAGGATGCGGGGGGCGGCCATGATCACCGCGTTGATCAGACCCAGGAGGGAGATCAGCGCCAGCCCCGTGATCAGCCGGCCGCTCAGCGGACCGAGGATCAGGGCCGCGGCATCGGCCACCGGCAGTTTCGAGGCCGCGATCGCCGGCAGGGGCAGCACCCGCAGCACCGCCACGTTCACCAGCAGGTAGATCGCCAGGATGGTGACCACCCCGCCGATCAGGGAACGGGGCAGATCCCGCTCGGGGTCGGTGAATTCCTCGGCGAAATAGATCGGGTTGTGCCAGCCGTCGTAGGTGGTGATCACCGCCTGCAGCGCCACCACCACCGCCAGCGCCAGAGCCCCCGCTCCGGCCGGCGGCGCCAGGGAGGGCACCAGGTCGGCGGCGGCGGCCCGGGCGAAGGGATCCACCGGCAGCAGCAGACAGGCGACCACCAGGGTGAGGAAGGCCAGCGCCTTGAGCAGGCTGAGCAGCTGCAGGCTGCTGCTGCCGGCCCGTACCCCCGCCAGCTGGATTAGGGCGAAGAACAGCAGCACGAGCAGGGCGATGCCCCTCGCGCCCAGCGGCAGGGCCGGCGCCATCACCCGCGTGTATTCCCCCACCGTGAGGGCGACCCAGGCCAGGCCGGCGGAATGGCCGATCCAGTCGAGCCAGCCCACCGTGAAACCCATCGACGGGCCGAAGGCCCGCTGGGCGTAGACCGTCCAGCCGCCGGCCCGCGGCAGGCTGGTCACCAGTTCCGTGACGCAGAGGGTGCCCAGCAGGGCGTAGAGGCCCCCCACGATCCAGGCGGCGAGGAGCCGTTCGGCACTGCCGAGTTCGCCGGCGACGAGGCCGGGGGTGCGGAGGATGCCGGCCCCGATGGTGCCGCCCACCGCGCCGGCCAGGCCGAAGCCGACCCCCAGCACGTGCAGCAGGCCCCCCGTGGCGGGAGCTCCCTCCTCCCTGCTCATCGAACGGCCGCCTCGCCGGCCAAGGCTAGGGCTGACGGCGGGCTGTCCCGCTGGCCCGCTGGGCCCCGGGGATCGAGGGGGCTTTCATGGAGGATCGCCGCCGCGCCTCAGCGATGGAACGCTCCGCGCCGCCACGTCCGCCGGAACCCCCCATCGAGGACCTGCTGGAGCAGCTCGACAGCGACCCGGGCGGCATCTCCGAGGCCGAGGCGGCCCGGCGGCTGGAGCGGCAGGGGCCGAACGAGCTGCCGGAACGGAAGGTCTCCCCCGCCCGGCTGCTCCTCTCCCATTTCTGGGGGCCGATCGCCTGGATGATCGAGGCGGCGGCCCTGCTCTCGCTGCTGGTGCGGGACTGGACCGACTTCGGCATCATCCTCATCCTGCTGGTGGCCAATGCCCTGGTGGGCTTCTGGGAGGAGTACAAGGCCGGCAACGAGATCGAGGCCCTCAGGAAGCAGCTGGCCCTGCGGGCCCGGGTGCGCCGCGGCGGCGCGTGGCGGCAGGTGCCCGCCCGTGAACTGGTGCGCGGGGATGTGATCCGGCTGCGGATCGGCGACATCGTGCCCGCCGACGTCCGCCCCCTCGGCAGCGACACGGTCGAGGTGGACCAGTCGGCCCTCACCGGCGAGTCCCTCGCCGTGGAGAAGGGGGGCGACGAGGTGGTCTTCTCGGGTTCCATCCTGCGCCGTGGCGAGATCGACGCGCTGGTGGTGGAGACCGGCGCCGACACCTACTTCGGCCGGACGGCGGAGCTGGTGGAGTCGACCCACCACACCAGCCGTTTCCAGCGGGCGGTGCTGAAGATCGGCGACTACCTGATCGCCCTCGCCCTGGCGCTGGTCGCCCTGATCCTGATCGTCGCCCTCTTCCGCGGCGACACCCTCACCGAGACCCTCCGGTTCGCCCTGGTGCTCACGGTGGCCTCGATCCCGGTGGCCATGCCCACGGTGCTCTCGGTCACCCTGGCGGTGGGGGCCGAGCGGCTGGCCCGGCGGCGCGCCGTCGTCAGCCGTCTCTCCTCGATCGAGGAACTGGCGGGCATCGACCTGCTCTGCTCCGACAAGACCGGCACCCTCACCCTCAACCAGCTGACCCTGGGGGATCCCTTCCCCGTGCGGCAGGTCGGCGTGGACGATCTGCTGCTGGCCGCGGCGCTGGCCTCCCGCGCGGAGGATCACGATCCCATCGACCTGGCGGTGCTGGGCGGTCTCGATGCCACGGAAGCCGTCGCCGGCTACCGGGTGGTGGCCTTCCACCCCTTCGATCCGGTGGTGAAGCGCACCGAGGCGGAGGTGGTGGGGCCCAAGGGAGAGGCATTCCGCGTTGCCAAGGGGGCTCCGCAGGTGATCCTCGGGCTCGACGAGTCCCGCGAGGGGATCGCCGCCGAGGTGGAGCAGCGGATCGACGGCTTCGCCGAGCGCGGCTTCCGTGCCCTCGGTGTGGCCCGCACCGATGCCGGCGGCGCCTGGCGGTTCCTCGGTGTGCTGCCCCTCTTCGACCCGCCCCGCGATGACGTGGAGGAGACCCTCGACGAACTGAGGAACCTCGGCGTGGGGATCAAGATGATCACCGGCGACCAGCTGCCGATCGCCCGTGAGATCGCCTCCCGCCTCAGGCTCGGCAGCGACATCCTGCGCGCCTCCGCCCTGGGCGGCGGGGAGGCCCCCGGTGACCGGCTGCCCCGCGCCCTGGAGGAGGCGGACGGCTTCGCCGAGGTCTTCCCCGAGCACAAGTACCGCATCGTGGAGCTGCTCCAGGGGCGGGGGCACATGGTGGGCATGACCGGCGACGGCGTGAACGACGCCCCGGCCCTCAAGAAGGCCGATGTGGGCATCGCCGTCTCCGGCGCCACCGATGCGGCCCGCAGCGCCGCCGACCTGGTGCTGCTGAGCCCCGGCCTCTCGGTGATCGTGGAGGCGATCCGCGAGAGCCGCCGCATCTTCCAGCGGATGAACCACTACGCGATCTACCGCATCGCCGAGACGATCCGGGTCCTGAGCTTCATGACCCTCTCGATCCTCGTCTTCAACTTCTATCCGGTGACGGCGGTGATGATCGTGCTGCTGGCCCTGCTCAACGACGGCGCCATCCTCTCGATCGCCTACGACCGCGCCAAATTCGAGCCGCGGCCGGTGCGCTGGAACATGCCGCTGGTGCTGGGGGTGGCCACGGCGCTGGGGCTGGCGGGCCTCGCCTCTTCCTTCGGCCTGCTCTACCTGGCCGAGGTGGTGCTGCCCCAGACGCGGGACTTCATCCAGACCCTGGTGTACCTGAAGCTCTCGGTGGCGGGCCATCTCACCGTCTTCGTGGCCCGCACCCGCGGTCCGTTCTGGTCGGTGCGTCCCGCCAGGGCGCTGCTGCTGGCGGTGCTGCTCACCCAGCTGGTGGCGACGCTGCTGGCGGTGTACGGGGTGTTCATGGTGCCGATCGGCTGGGGCTGGGGGCTGCTGGTGTGGGGGTATTCCTTCGTCTGGTTCCTGGTGGAGGACCGGGTGAAGCTGCTGGCCCTGCGACTCTTCGACCGCGAGGAGCCCGTGCTCTTCGGCCGGCCCCATGTCCCCCGCTGGGTGAGCCGTTTCGCGGCCGGACATTTCCCCCGCCCCTAGGCTGAGGGCCCGCCGTGACGCCGGGCGTGTCCGCCGCTGCCTCCGTGCCGCTCCGCCGCGAGGGGCGACGCCGCTGGAGCGGCTGCATGGGCAACCTGCTCAAGGCCCGGCTCTCGCGCCGGATCGCCTTCTGGATCTTCGTGAACTTCCTGGTGGTGGAGGGGATCGTGCTGGTGCCCTCGGTGCTGCGGCAGGCGGGCCGCCTGGGGGATCAGGTGCGGGCCGTCACCGACGCCAAGATCGAGTGGCTGGTGGAGAACGACCCGGGGGCCTCGCCCGGCGAGCGCCTCGAGGCCGTGGCGCGGCTGGCCTCGCCGGACATGGTGCAGGGCATCGAGGGGGCCGCTCTCTACCGCTCCGGCACCGGCCAGAGGCTGGGGGGGTTCGGCGAAGCGCCGCGGCTTTCCTTCGCCCAGGCGGCGTCCCTTCCGGCCGCCAGGCGGGCCGGTGGAGACGCTGGAGCCGTCGGTGATGGCGATGGGACCCGATGGTTCCCCCTGGCGGCCAGCCTGGAGGGAGTGTGGGGTCCGCAGCAGCTGGGGGACGACCTGGTGCTGGTGGTGCGTCATGACGACGCTCCGATCCGCCGGGGGCTGACGGACTACGTGCGCAACATCGCCCTGATCGTGCTGGCGATCGCGGTCTTCCTCACCCTCAGCACCATGGTGGTGATCGAACGTCTCGTGATCGGCCGCGTCCTGCAGCTGCGCGACCGTCTTTCCGCCGCGGGCACCGCCTTCACCGACGGAGGAGCCATCGTGCCGGCCGACCACCTGCTGCCGGCGGGCGCGGAGGACGAGGTGGGCGAGGTGGAGCGCGCCTTCAACGACTCCTTTCTGCGCACCCATGCGGAGATGGAACGCCGCCAGGCGGCGGAGCGGACCGCCCGGGCCGAACGGGACCGGGCCGAGACCCTGCTGCTGAACATCCTGCCGGCGCCGATCGCCGCCGAGATGAAGAGCGGCCGCCACACCATCTCCCAGACCCACGCGGCGGTGAGCGTGCTCTTCGCCGACATCGTCGGCTTCACCGAACTCACCGGCCGCCTCAGCTGCCACGAGCTGGTGACCCTGCTCAACCGGGTGTTCTCCGCCTTCGACGGCCTGAGCGAGCGCCTCGGCCTCGAGAAGATCAAGACGATCGGCGACAACTACATGGTGGTGGGGGGGCTGCCCTCCCCCTCCGACCGCCATGCCGAGGCCATCGCCGACATGGCCCTGGAGATGCAGACCCTGATCGCCACCTTCCAGCGGCCCGATGCCCAGCCCCTGGCCCTGCGGATCGGCATGCACACCGGCCCGGTGGTGGCCGGGGTGATCGGCCGGCGCAAGTTCATCTACGACCTCTGGGGCCACACGGTGAACGTGGCCAGCCGCCTCGAGACCGGCGGCCTGCCGGGCCGGATCCAGATGAGCGGGGAGATGGCGGACCTGCTGCGGGGCCGCTTCGGGATCGAGCCTCGGGGCGACGTGGCGATCAAGGGGGTCGGCACGATGGCCACCTACTGGCTCGGGGCGCGGCGCCCATGAACGGCCACGACCGGCAGTGGCGGCTCAACCGGGAGAACTTCCGCGGCCGCTGGCAGGGGCAGGTCCACTGGTACGGCCGCCGGGAGGGGCGTCTGGATCTGGCGACCCCGCTCGAGACCCTGGCGAGCACCTACGCCATCGACTTCAGCGACGACGACACCGGCACCTGGCACGGCACGGGCCTGCGCTTCGCCCCCGGCGGGGAGCGTCTGCTGCCCCTCTCGCGGGCGACCTACAACCGCGGCGGCGGATGCTGGCAGTTCGCCGGGCTGGGGGGGCAGTCGTCGGTGGCGATGGGGGGCGAGGGCCGCTCCGGCCACGAGGTGAATGTCTTCACGGGCCGCTCCCGTTCGATGCTGATCGTGCTCTACGAGCCCGATGAGGAGGGGGTGCCACGGCTCGAGAGCGTGGCGGCCACCGCCTTCCGCTGCGGGCTGGGGCCGCCGGATCCGCCACGGGGGAGCGGCGGTTCGGCATCGGAGCTGCTGGAGTCGGTGCGGGGCTGGCGGGGGGAGGAGGAGGAACTGGAGCCGGGGCACTGGCCAGCCGACGATCCCGATCCGCTGCCGGTGGGCCCCTTCGAGCCGGAGGCGTTCGCGGAGCACCCGCTCACGGTCCGCTTCGCCGACGACCTGGTGCTCTCGGTGCCGGAGCGGATCGAGCAGGGCCCCTTCACCCTCCGCTTCGGCTGCCGGCTCGACCCGGAACGCTTCGTGGAGGTGGGCATCGAGCATGACGCCCGCCACCGCCTCCAGTGCTGGCGGCTGCGCCGTTACGCGCTCACCGGCAGCTGATCCGGCAGGGCATCCGCCAGCAGGGAAGGATGCCGCAGCACGAAGCCGCGCCGCTTGAGCCGCGCATTGCTGACCCGGGCATGGAGCTGCGTGCCGGTGGGTCCGGGCTCCCAGCGCACCGGCGGCAGGCCGGCGGCGGCACAGAGGCGGTCGCTCAGTTCCCGGCCGCTGAGGGGCTGGTCATCCACCAGGTTGAAGGTGCCCGACAGGGAATGGTCGAGGGCGAAGCCGGCCCCCCGCACCACGTCATCGCGGTGGGTCCAGGCGGCGATGGCGGAGCCGTCCCGGGGGAGCGAGCGGCCCGCCGCCCGCCGCAGCCTCTCCGCCACATCGCGGCCCGGCCCGTGGATGCCCCCCAGCCGCAGGACGCACACCTGCAACGAAGCGGAGGCGAGGGCCCGGGCCCGGTCCTCGGCCTCCGCCAGCACCGCCCGGTGGGGATCGCTGCGGTCCACCGGGGCCGACTCGTCGGTGAGCTGCCCGCCCCGGTCGCCGTAGACGCCGCAGCTGCTGAGCAGCACGATCGCCAGGGGCCGCCCGGCCCGCCGCCGCCGCACCGCTTCCTCCACCGCCAGCAGGGTGCCGACGAAGGTGCGCCGGTATTCCTCCGGTGGCTGCTGGCGGGAGCCGCCCGGGGCGACGCTGATCAGCATGCCGTCGGTGTCGTCGAGGCTTCCCAGATCGCCGTGGTCGCCGCCGGCGGCGAAGAGGCGGGCCCCGTCGACGTGGGCCGTGAGTTCCGCCAGCCGCTCCGGACGGGTGGTGGTGGCGCTGACCCGGTGACCCTGGCGCCGCCAGGCCTGGGCCGCGGCCAGGCCCACGTAGCCGCAGCCCACGATCAGACGGTGGCTGCCGGCGGGTTCGGCAACTGACGCGCTGTGGAGAGCTTCGACCGCCATGGACACCTGTTAAGCATTGTTAACTTACCGGGGTTCGGCGCGGGCGCTGTGCGTGGTGAACCCTGCCGGTCCATCCGTCCCTCCCCTTCGCGGGTACCGGGGATCGACGGCATCCGTTCCGTGGGCATTCCGTTCCTTGGCCTGCTGGGCCTCTCCGTCGCGATGGCGATCGGACTGGTGGCGGGGCTTGCTGCGGGGTGGGTGCGCCTGGCGGCCGCCATCTTTCTGGCCGCCCTCGTCTACGACGTGCTGCTGGGCCTCTTCGTGCTGGGCTGCGCCTTCCGGCAGGTCCGCCGGCGCCGGCGCGGTCCTCTGCCGAGCTGTGGCGCGCCGCTCCCCTCCCTTGCCACGGTGATTCCCGCCTGGAACGAGGGGGCCACCCTGCTCCGCGCCGTGGAGACCCTGCTGGAGCAGGAGGATCAGCCCGAGGAGATCGTGGTGGCCGATGACGGCTCCACCGACCGCAGCCTGGCGCTGCTGCAGGATCGCTTCGCCGTCGTCTTCCCGCCGGGGGGTGACCTCGGGGTCTCCACCTTCGTTCCCCATCTGCGGGTGCTGCGCAAGCCCCACAGCGGCAAGGCCGATTCCCTCAACCGGGCCATCGCCCTCACCACCGCCGAGGTGGTGATGGTGCTCGATGCCGACACCCTGCTCTGCCCCGGCGCGATCCGGGCCGTGCGGCGCAGTTTCGCCCTCCATCCCGAGGTGGACGCGGTGGGCGGGGTGCTGCTGCCCACCTGCTCCTCCACGCCGCAGGGGCGCTGGTTCGGGTTCTTCCAGCGGTATGAATACGTGATCGGCCATCTGTGGCGGCTCACCTGGAGCCGCTTCGATGCCACCCTGCTCATCTCCGGCGCCTGCGGCGCCTTCCGGCGTGAACCGCTGCTGGCGGCGGGGGGCTTCGATCCCTCCAGCTGGACGGAGGACTACGAGGTGATGTTCCGGCTGCACCGCCATCTGCGGCACCTCGGCCGGCCCTGCCGGGTGCGCATCGAGCCGGGATTCGTGGCCCGCACCGAGGCGCCCGAGACGGTGCCCACCTTTCTGCGGCAGCGCCGCCGCTGGATCGGCGGGGCGGCCGAGACCCTCTTCCGCTACCGGCAGCTGGTGGGCCGGCGGCGCTACGGGGCTCTGGGGATGGTCCATCTGGCCCACAACACCCTGGTGCTGGCCCAGCCCGTGGCGGTCGCGGGGCTGCTCGTTCTGGCGGGGATGGGTTGGGCTTCGATTCCCCTGGCGGAATTCTTCTCCCTGGTGGCTATCCCGGTGCTGGCGAGGATCGGCCTCAATCAGCTGATCGTGGTCGCCCGCCTCTGGATCTACCGAAGCGATGTCGGCAGCCGCGGCACGTCCTATCCCCTCGGGGTGGTGGAGGAACTGCTGCGACCATTTCTGTACGGTCCGCTGCAGCTGGCGAGTTACCTGTGGGGGTACTGGGGGGCGCTGAGGCGGAGCAGAGTCTGGTAAAAAGAAAAAGGTTCCTGGCAGTCAGCGGTCGGCGCAAGAGGCAGGAAGACGCGCTAGGAAAATCTAAAATATCTATAAGAA
>CAZVPB010000034.1:0-15658 GCA_964628165.1 uncultured Cyanobium sp. | reverse complement strand
GGCGCCGACGACTATCTCACCAAGCCGTTCGACCTCGAGGAGCTCACCGTGCGGGTGAAGGCCCTGCTGCGCCGCAGCGACCGGGCCCCGCTCTCCACCACCCAGACGGAGATCCTGAGCTACGGCTGTCTCACCCTCGTTCCCGAACGCTTCGAGGCGGTGTGGTTCGACCTGCCGGTGCGGCTGACCCACCTGGAGTTCGAACTGCTCCACTGCCTGCTCCAGCGCCACGGCCAGACGGTCGCTCCCTCGCTGATCCTCAAGGAGGTGTGGGGCTACGAGCCCGACGACGACATCGAGACCATCCGGGTGCACGTGCGGCACCTGCGCACCAAGCTGGAGCCCGACCCCCGCAAGCCGCGCTTCATCAAGACCGTGTACGGGGCGGGCTACTGCCTGGAACTCCCCGCCGGCGACGACGCCACGAACCTGGCCTCCCCCGTGCGGGAGGCCCTGGCGACCCGGAGCAGCGACCGTTCCCCAGGCCGACGCAGCGGCTCAGGCCGCCTCGCCTCCGCCTGAGCCGGCGGCGGCCCCGCCGATCTCCAGCAGGGCCACCTCCCAGGCGAGCCGGGGCTGCACGTGGCTGAGCAGCTGGCCCCGCAGCCGTTCCAGCCGCCGCGGCTCCCGGGGCCGCCCCCTCCTGCGCCAGAGGGCGAGCTGCCACCAGTCCAGGAGCCAGAGCTGCTGCTCGGCGTCGAGGGCCTCGGTGAGGTCCCGGGCCAGGGCCAGGGCCTCCAGGGGTTCGGCGGGGGGATCCAGCAGCCGCTCCGCCAGTCCCCCCGGCAGCTCCCGCCATTGCCGCCCATGGTGGAGCAGGGCACCGGGCGAACCGGCGGCCAGGTCCAGCAGGTGCGGGGCCGCCTCCATCGCCTCCACCCCGTCCGGCGCCGCGGCGGGCAGGCCGGCGAGAACCCTTCGGAGATCGCCGGGATCCAGCCGGGTGAACGGCACCAGCTGGCAGCGGGAACGGAGGGTGGCCAGCAGCCGCTCGGGCGCCGCCGTGATCAGGATGAGCAGGGCATCACCGGGTTCCTCCAGGGTCTTGAGCAGGGCATTGGCCGCGGCCTCGGCCATCGCCTCCACCCCGTCGAGCACCACCAGGCTCCGCCCGGCCTCCACGGGCCGGCGGGAGACGAAACGGGACACCTCCCGCACCTGCTCCAGGCGCAGCTGCGGCGGGCTGCGACGCCGGACCCCCTCCTCGGCGGCCCGGGAGGCCTGCACCAGCCGGCCCTGATGGAGATGGGTGGGTTCGACCCAGAGCAGGTCGGGGTGGTTCCCCTGCTCCAGACGGCGCCGCAGCAGGGGCGCTGCGGCAGGACCGCTCTCCGCCGCCAGCAGGGCCTCCAGGAAGCGGAGGGCGGCCAGGCGCCGGCCCACGCCGGAGGGGCCGGCGAAGAGGTAGGCCGGGGCGATGCGGCCGCTGGCGAGGGCGGAGCGGAGCAGCGCCGCGGCCCGCGGCTGGCCGATCAGATCGGCGAAGGGGTCAGCCATCGGCGGACAGCGGCAACCCCAGGCAGCGCACGATGCGTTGGCGGCAGTCGGCGCTCACCCGCTCCGGCTCGCGGCCGGCGTCGATCCGCTGCCAGCCCCGTTCGGCCGCCAGACGGGCGAAGCCCCGCCCGACGCGCTCGAGGAAGGCATCTCCGCCGGCCTCGATGCGGTCGGCGGGGCGGTGGCGCCGACGCTGCGCCGCCATCGCGGGCGGCAGATCGAGCCAGAGGGTGAGGTCGGCGTCGAGGCCGCCGGTGGCGATCCGCTCCAGCTCGCGAATGATGCCCTGTGGCAGGCCCCGGCCGTAGCCCTGGTAGGCCATCGTGGAGCCCACGTAGCGGTCGCAGAGCACCCAGCGCCCCGCCTCGAGGGCGGGCAGGATCCGCTCCTGCACGTGCTGGGCCCGGTCGGCGGCGTACAGAAGCAGTTCGGTGAGGGGGTCGGGGCGGCTGTCCGCCGGCGGATGGAGCAGCAGGCGGCGCAGTTCGGCCCCGAGGGCCGTCCCGCCCGGCTCGCGGGTCACCAGGGGCTCGACGCCCGGGGGCATCGCACCACAGGCGGCCAGCCAGGCCCCGAGGGCCTCCAGCTGGGTGGTCTTGCCGCAGCCGTCGATGCCCTCGAGCACGAGAAATCGGCCGCGCTGCTGGGCGGGTCCGCTCACGCGTTCGGTTCCTGCGGTTCCGGGCCGGGGGGCCTCAGCAGGAGAGCGTTGACCACCACCGTGATCGAGCTCAGGGCCATCAGCACGGCGGCCAGGGGCGGGGAGAGGCGGAGCCCGAAGCCCGGCAGCAGAACCCCGGCGGCCAGCGGCAGGGCCAGGAGGTTGTAGCCGAAGGCCCAGAAGAGGTTCTGCCGGACCCGCGCCATGGTGGCGTCGGCGATGGCCAGGGCCCTCGGCACCCCCTCGAGACGGTCCCCCATCACCACCAGATCCGCCGTCTCCCGGGCGACCTGGGTGCCCGTGCCGACCGCGATGCCGAGGTCCGCCGCGGCCAGGGCCGGGGCATCGTTGATGCCGTCCCCCACCATCGCCACCGCTCCCCGTTCCCGCGCCGCGACGATGCGGGCGAGTTTCTGGGCCGGCCGGAGGTCCCATGCCCATTCCCCCGGAAGAAAGCCGGTCGCTTCCGCCAGCCGCTCCACGCCCGCCTGCCGGTCGCCGCTGAGCAGTCCCACCGTGAGCCCGCGGCCTCGCAACGCCTCCACGGTGGCCGCCGCATCCGGCCGCGGCTCGTCCTCCACCGCCACCAGGCCCAGCAGGACCATGTCCTCGGCCACCGCCAGCACCGAGGCGCCCCGCTCCTCGAGGGCGGCCAGCCTCGGGGCGAGGCTGGCCTCGGCCACCACGCCACAGCGTTCCAGCCAGTGGAGCCGCCCGACCCGGAAGAGGGGGGAAGGGGGCGCGTCGAACCGGCCCTCCACCCCTTCCCCCGCCTCGCAACGGCTTTCCCCCAGCGGCAGCAGCGGCAGGTCGCGCCGCTCCGCCTCCTGCAGCAGAGCGTGGGCGAGGGGATGGCGGCTGCCCTGCTCGAGGCTTGCGGCCACCTGCAGGAGCCGCTCGGCCGTGGCACGGCGGGGATCGATCAGCTCGACGGCGCTCACCAGCGGTCGGCCGGGGGTGAGGGTGCCGGTCTTGTCGAAGAGGACCTGCCGCACCCGGGACGCCGTCTCGATCGCGTCACCGCCACGGAAGAGAAGCCCCCCCCGCGCCGCCATGCCCATGCCCACGGCCAGGGCGGCGGGGGTGGCCAGGCCGAGGGCACAGGGGCAGGCCACCACCAGAACGGCGATGGCCAGCTGCAGGGCCAGCCCGGAAGGGGTCTCGCCCGGCCGGAGCAGCCCCGGCCAGTGCTGCCCCCCCCAGGCCCACCAGAACGCCAGCGTGGCCAGGGCGAACCCGAGGACCAGCAGGGTGAAGCGGCCCGCGACCCGGTCGGCCAGCCCCTGGATCGGCGCCCGGCGGGCCTGGGCGGCCTCCACCAGACGCACGATGCGCGCGATGGCACTCTCCGCTCCCGGCCGCCGCACCTCCATGAGCAGAGGAGCCTCCAGGTTCAGGCTGCCGGCGTCGAGTTCTCCGCCGGGGGCGACGGCCCGCGGCGCCGGTTCGCCGGTGAGGCCCGACACATCGACGCTGGATCGACCCTCCAGCACCAGCCCGTCGACGGGGATCCGGTCACCGGGCAGCACCCGGACGCGGTCGCCGGGCCGCAGCCCCCCCACCCGCACCGGCCGTGGCGGCCCTTCGCCGAGCTCCAGAAGGGCATGCTCCGGCTCCAGGGCGGCCAGCTCCTCGATCGAGCGGCCGGTGCGGAACCGGGCCCGCTCCTCGAGGAACCGGCCGGTGAGCACGAACCCCAGCAGCATCACGGGCTCGTTGAAGTAGCAGGGCCAGCCGCTGGCGGGCACGAGCCAGCCCACCAGGCTCGAGAGGTAGGCGCTGACCACCCCCAGCCCCACGAGGGTGTCCATGGTCGGCAGGCCCGCCAGGGCGGAACGCCAGCCTCCGGCCAGGATCGGCCGCCCCGGGCCGAGCAGGGCCAGGGTGGCCACCACGGCATGGGGACCATGGCCGCCGAGACGGGCCAGCTCCGCCAGGTGGCCCAGCCCGGAGGCGACCAGCAGCGCCAGGGCCGCCACCAGCCGCCGCCAGTGGGAGCGCCAGCGCTGCTCGCGCCGGCGCTCGGCCACCGCGTCGGCCGGCTCGTGCGGCACCCGCAGATGGGCGGCGAAGCCGAGCCCGCCGAGGCTTTCCTGCAGCGACTCCACCACGGCCTCGGCCCCCCTGTCCTGGGGCTCCAGCTCGACCCAGGCGGTGCGGCTGAGCAGATTCACGCTGGCCTGGCGCACCCCGGGGTGCTGCAGCAGCCGGCGCTCCACCGCCCGCACGCAGCCTCCGCACTTCATTCCCTCCACCTCCAGCAGCAGGGGCTCGCCTTCGGCGGCGGGGGACGGAGGCAGCGGCACCGGGGCGGAGTGGGAACCGGATCGGGGCCCACGCTAGGCAAGGTCCCGCGCGTCGTCCGGGGGCAGCGGCGGGGCGGGCAGGATGGTGGAGTCAGAGATGCCCGCCGTGCCCCGCTCGCAACGCAACGACAACTTCATCGACAAGAGCTTCACGGTGATGGCCGATCTGATCGTGAAGTTCCTGCCGATCGACGCCAAGGCCAAGGAGGCCTACGTGTACTACCGGGACGGCCTCTCGGCCCAGAACGACGGCGACTACGCCGAGGCCCTCGACAACTACGAGGAGGCGCTGAAGCTCGAGGAGAACGCCAACGACCGCGGCGAGATCCTCAAGAACATGGCGATCATCTTCATGAGCACCGGCGAGGAGGAGAAGGCGCTCGACTACTACCGGCAATCGCTGGAGGCCAACCCCAACTCCCCCTCCTGCCTCAAGAACATGGGGCTGATCTTCGAGAAGTGGGGCCGCCTGGCGGCCGAGCGGGGTGATCAGGACGAGGCGGACCGCTGGTTCGACGAGGCCGCCGAGCACTGGAACCGGGCCGTGCGGCTCTACCCCGGCGGCTACCTCGAGATCGAGAACTGGCTGAAGTCCACAGGGCGCAGCAACGTCGACGCCTACTTCTGAACGTCCTCGCCGAGGGCGATCACCAGCGCCTCGGCGACGCTGCCCGCCTCCTCCAGCCGCAGCGGCCCCGGCAGCGTTGCGGCGGCCGCGCCGCAGCCCGGCGGCACCACGGCCCGCACGAAGCCGAGCCGGGCCGCCTCCTGCAGGCGCAGTTCCATCTGCCCCACCGGCCGCAGCTGCCCCCCCAGCCCCAGCTCCCCCACCAGCACCGTGCCGGCGGGGAGGGTGAGGTCCCGGTGGCTGGCCACGACCGCGGCCGCCACCCCCAGGTCCGCCGCGGGTTCCTCCACCTCCAGGCCGCCGGCCACCGCCAGATAGCAGTCGAAGCGGGAGAGGGGCAGCCCCAGATGCTTCTCGAGCACCGCCAGGATCTGATGCAGCCGGTTGGTGCCGATGCCGGTGGCGGTGCGGCGAGGCGAGGCGTAGCTGGTGGGGCTGACCAGCGCCTGCAGCTCCACCACCAGGGGTCGGGTGCCCTCGCAGGCGACGATCGTGGCGGTGCCGGGGCTCGCCACCCCGCCGCCGAGGAAGAGTTCGCTGGGATTGCTGACCTCCGCCAGGCCGCGGTCGCGCATCTCGAAGACCCCCAGTTCATGGGTGGCGCCGTAGCGGTTCTTGACGGCCCGCAGGAGCCGGTGGCTGGCGAAGCGGTCCCCCTCGAAGGTGAGCACCACGTCCACCAGGTGCTCGAGCACCTTCGGACCGGCCAGCATCCCCTCCTTCGTGACGTGGCCCACCAGCAGCATCGCGGTGTCCTGCCGCTTGGCCAGCCGCGCCAGGGCCGCGGCGCATTCGCGCACCTGGGCCACCGATCCGGGAGCGCCGCTCAGTTCGGCGTCGTGGAGAGCCTGGATGCTGTCGATCACCGCCACGGCGGGCCGCAGCGCCTCCAGTTCCTCGAGCACCCGCTCCAGATCGGTCTCCGCCAGCAGCCGGAGATCCGCCGTCCCTGCCGGGGCGGCGGGATCCCGGTCCGACAGCGGCCGGAGGCGGGACCAGCGCAGCTTCACCTGCTGGGCCGACTCCTCGGCGCTCACGTAGAGCACCGGGGCGCGGTGGGAGAGGGAGCGGGCGCTCTGCAGCAGGAGGGTGGACTTGCCGATGCCGGGATCACCGCCCAGGAGCACCAGCGAACCCGGCACCAGCCCGCCGCCCAGCACCCGGTCGAGCTCGGGATATCCGCTGGGGAGGCGCTGCAGCGGCCGTTCCCCCACCGCGTCGATGGCCTCCGAGCGCCGGGGCGCCGGGGGTCCGGCCGCCACCCGCGCGGCGGGGCGGCGACCCGGCCCGCTGGAGCGGACCGGCTGCTCCTCCAGGGAATTCCAGCTGCCGCAGCCGGCACAGCGGCCGAAGAACTGGCGGGTGCGGGCGCCGCATTCACGGCACACGAACAGGGACGGCGGGGCGGGGGACACGGCAGGGGGGAAAGGGGCGCCGGGGCGGACGGTCTGGGACTTTCGTGAAGAAAGGTGGCATTCGATGAACCGGCGCCCCCGCTCCCCGGTTCAGTGGATCGCAAACGAGCTCACCCCTCCCTCCGGCTCGATGACGGCCTCCACCCCAGCCAAGGAAACCATTCTGGTCGTGGACGACGAGGCCAGCATCCGGAGGATCCTGGAAACCCGCCTCTCGATGATCGGGTACAAGGTGGTCACGGCCTGCGACGGCGAGGACGCCCTCGAGGTCTTCCAGCAGGCCCACCCCGATCTGGTGGTGTTGGACGTGATGATGCCGAAGCTGGACGGCTACGGCGTCTGCCAGGAGCTCCGCAAGGAGTCGGACGTGCCGATCGTGATGCTCACCGCCCTCGGTGACGTGGCCGACCGCATCACCGGCCTCGAGCTCGGGGCCGACGACTATGTGGTGAAGCCCTTCAGCCCCAAGGAGCTGGAGGCGCGCATCCGCTGCGTGCTGCGCCGGGTGGAGAAGGAGCACGCCGCGGGGATTCCCAACTCGGGGGTGATCCAGGTGGGGGATCTGCGCATCGACACCAACAAACGGCAGGTGTACCGCGGCGAGGAGCGCATCCGCCTCACCGGCATGGAGTTCAGCCTGCTCGAACTGCTGGTGAGCCGCTCCGGCGAGCCCTTCAGCCGGGGCGAGATCCTCAAGGAGGTGTGGGGCTACACCCCCGAGCGTCACGTGGACACCCGCGTCGTGGATGTCCACATCTCACGCCTCCGTTCCAAACTGGAGGATGATCCGGCCAATCCCGAGCTGATCCTCACGGCCCGGGGTACGGGCTATCTGTTCCAGCGCATCGTTGAACCCGTTGCCTCCGAAGGAGCCTGACGGAGCCGGCACCGCCGGCCACCAGGCCGACGTGCCCCGGCGGACCCGGCAGAACCGCACGATCCGGCGGCTCGTCATCTGGTACCGCCGCAATCCGGCGGTGACCAGCCTGGTGGGCACCGCCACGGCCACCCTGAACGCCACCGGCGCCGCCACCTCGATGGCGGGCAACGTGGCGGGTGCCGCCACCTCCATGGCCGGCACGATGCTTCAGCCCCTGGTGTTCGACCCGCTGCGCAGGCTGCAGCGGGGGCAGGGGGTCGGGGAGGGGGGCGCCGTCGACGACGCCCGGCGCCTCTGGGTGGCCGTGGACGGGATGGGAGGGGACCATGCCCCGGACGCCATCCTCGAGGGCTGCCTCCGGGCCGTCGAGCGGCTTCCCCTGAGGATCAGGCTGGTGGCCGAGCCCGGACCGCTGCGGCGGGCCATCGAGCGGCTGGGGGTGGCCGAGGAGGTCGAGGAGGCGCAGCGACGGGCTTTGATCGAGCTGGTGCCCAGCGGTCCTTCCGTGACGATGGACGACGAGGCCACCGCGGTGCGCCGCAAGCGCGACGCCAGCATCAACCTGGCGATGGATCTGGTGAAGCGGGGGCAGGCCCTGGCGGCCTACTCCGCCGGCAATTCCGGTGCCGTGATGGCCTCCGCCATCTTCCGGCTGGGGCGGCTGGCCGGCATCGAACGTCCGGCGATCGGAGCCCTCTTCCCCACCCGGGACCCCGAGCAGCAGGTGCTCGTCCTCGACGTGGGGGCCAACACCGACTGCAAACCGGCCTGGCTGCACCAGTTCGCCCTGCTGGGCAGCATCTACAGCCGCGACGTGCTGCAGGTGAAGCAGCCCCGCATCGGACTGCTCAACATCGGTGAGGAGGAATGCAAGGGCAACGACCTGGCGCTCAAGGCCTACCCCCTGCTCGCCGCCGAGGGACGCCTGCTCTTCGCCGGCAACTGCGAGGGCCGCGATGTGCTCTCCGGCGCCTTCGACGTGGTGGTGTGCGATGGCTTCACCGGCAACGTGCTGCTCAAGTTCCTCGAGTCGGTGGGCGGGGTGCTGCTCGATGTGCTGCGGGCCGAGCTGCCCCGCGGCCGCCGCGGCAAGGTGGGCTCCGCCTTCCTGCGCAGCAACCTGGGCCGGATCAAGAAGCGGCTCGACCATGCCGAGCACGGCGGCGCCCTGCTGCTGGGGGTGGACGGCGTCTGCGTGATCGGCCACGGCAGCAGCCAGGCCCTGTCGGTGGTGAGCGCCCTCCGGCTCGCCCACTCGGCCGCCAGCCATGGCGTGATGGACGACCTGCATGCCCTCGGAGCGCCGGCGGGGGGCGCCGCGGCCGCCTGTGGTTGACTGACCCCACTCTGGACCGCATGCCGTGTCGCTGAGCGCAGCCAGGGCCGGCGGCGCCGGCGCAGAGACATGGGGCGTGGCCCTGGCCGGCTGCGGCAGCGCCCTGCCGCAGGCCTCCATCAGCAATGAGCAGCTGAGCCGGCGGGTCGAGACCAGCGACGACTGGATCCGCAGCCGCACCGGCATCGGCCGGCGGCGGGTGGCCGGCCCCGGGGAGACCGTCACCACCCTGGCCAGCGAGGCCGGCCGCGCCGCCCTGGCCCATGCCGGCTGGAGCCCCGGCGAGGTCGACCTCATCCTGCTGGCCACCTCCAGTCCCGACGATCTCTTCGGCACGGCGCCCCGCATCCAGGCGGCCCTCGGCGCCTCCGGGGCGGTGGCCTTCGATCTCACCGCCGCCTGCAGCGGCTTCCTCTTCGCGCTGGTCACCGCCGCGCAATACCTCGGCAGCGGCACCTTCCGGCGGGCACTGGTGATCGGGGCCGACCAGCTCAGCCGCTGGATCGACTGGGACGACCGGCGCACCTGCGTGCTCTTCGGTGACGGCGCCGGTGCCGTGGCCGTCGAAGCGGTGACGGCGGCGGAGAACGATCTGCTCGCCTTCCGGATGCGCTCCGACGGCACCCGTCAGGGCTGCCTCACCCTGGCCCACGCGGGGGGACTGCAGCCGCTGGTGGAGGGCTTCCACACCCAGGTGGGTGGGTTCGCCCCGATCCACATGAACGGCCAGGAGGTCTACAAGTTCGCCGTCCGCGAGGTGCCGGCGGTGCTGGCGGAGGTGATGGAGGCGGCCCACACCGCCCCCGACCAGCTCGACTGGCTGCTGCTCCACCAGGCCAACCAGCGCATCCTCGATGCGGTGGCCGACCGCTTCTCCGTGTCGCGCGAGCGGGTGCTCAGCAACCTGGAGGCCTACGGCAACACCTCCGCCGCCACGATTCCGCTGATGCTCGACGAAGCGGTGCGCCAGGGCCGCGTGCGCGCCGGTCACCTGCTCGCCTGCAGCGGCTTCGGGGCGGGGCTCAGCTGGGGCGGCGCGCTGCTCCGCTGGCGGGGACCACGGGCGTAGCCTCGCCGTCTTTCGGCAGGACGGCATGGCCATCGCCTGGGTGTTTCCGGGGCAGGGATCGCAGAAGCGGGGGATGGCCGCCGGAGTGCTCGATCTGCCCGGAGCCCGGGCGCGGTTCGACCAGGCCTCCACCCTGCTCGGGCGCGATCTGCTGGCGATCTGTGAAGGGGCGGAGCCGCCGACCGGGCAGGAACCGGCCGACCTCAACGACACCCGCAACACCCAGCCCGCGCTCTTCGTGGTGGAGAGCCTGCTGGTGGATGGCCTGCAGGCCGCCGGCCGGCGCCCCTCGCTGGTGGCGGGCCACAGCCTCGGTGAGCTGGTGGCCCTCTATGCCGCTGGCGTCTTCGACGTCGCCACCGGCCTCGAACTCGTGAAGCGCCGCAGCGAGCTGATGGCGGCGGCCGGTGGAGGCGCGATGACGGCGGTGATGGGATTCGACCGCGAGGAACTCCGCCGGCTCGTCGAGGAGCGAGAGGACGTGGTGATCGCCAACGACAACAGCGAGGCGCAGGTGGTGCTCTCCGGCCTGCCCGAGGGTGTCGCCGCCGTCACCGAGCAGCTGCGCTGCAAGCGGGCCGTGCCCCTGGCCGTCTCCGGCGCCTTCCATTCCCCCTACATGGCGGCGGCGGCGGCGGCCTTCGCCGCGCACCTGGAGGAGGTGGCCTTCGCCGAGGCCACGGTGCCGGTGCTCAGCAACACCGATCCCACCCCCGCCACCACCGCGGCGGTGCTGCGCCGGCGGCTGCTGGACCAGATGACCACCGGGGTCCGCTGGCGCGAGACCATGCAGCAGCTGCAGGCGGCGGGGATCTCCGCTGCGGTGGAGATCGGGCCCGGCACCGTGCTGAGCGGCCTGATCCGCCGCGCCTGCCCCGGCCTCACCACCGCCCAGATCGCCACGGCCGCCGACCTGGACGCTTGAGCTCCCCCGTCCTGTTCCGCGGGCCCCGGCCGGGAGTCGCCTACCGGCTGATCAGCTGGCTTCTCGTGCTGCCGGTGTTCCGCCTGCTCCTGCGCGGCCGGGCCGCGGGAACGTCCACCGTGCCCCGCTGGGGAGCCATGGTGGTGGTGGCCAACCACGGCTCCCATCTCGACCCGCCCCTGGTCGCCCATGTGATCGGCCGGCCGGTGGCCTTCATGGCCAAGCGGGAGCTGTTCCGCGTGCCGGTGCTCGCCTGCCTGATCCGGGCCCTCGGCGCCTATCCGGTGGACCGGGGGGCCGGCGACCGGGAGGCGATCCGCACGGCCACCGAACGCCTGCGCCAGGGGTGGGCCGTCGGCGTGTTCCTCGACGGCACACGCCGCAGCGACGGCCGGGTCCATGACCCCCAGCCGGGCGCCGCGCTGCTGGCGGCCAGGGCGGGGGTGCCCTTGCTGCCGGTGGCGATTCTCAACAGCCACCGTGCCCTCGGGGCAGGCAGCCGCGGATTCCGCCCCGTGCCCGTGCACCTGCGGATCGGCACGCCCGTGCCGCCGCCGGCCTCGCGGCGGCGGCCGGATCTGGAGGCCGCCACCCGCGCCTGTGCCGAACAGATCAACCAGCTGCTGGACCTGGGGCCGGTCAGCGGAGGCCGGCTCGCTGCAGCCAGGGCTGGAACCGCTCTTCCGCCCACGTCCTCACGTCCCTGCCGGTGACGACCCACAGCACGGCCCTGGCCGCGTCGCCCAGCACCCGGCCGCGGCCCTCCTCCACGCACAGCTCACCGCAGGGAACCGGCACCGGGGTGAGATGGATGCCCCGGCTGCCCGCCACGATCCGCCCCACCAGCAGGGCCCGTTCCATGTGGTCGCTGCTGGTCACCAGCAGGGCATGGCGGATGCGGGCCCGCTGGAGATCGTCCACCAGGGAGGTGAAGTTGGAGAGGGTGTCGCGGGCGCGGTAATCGAGCCGGAAACGGTCGGCGGCGAGTCCCTCCCGTTCCTCGAACAGCCACTGGGCGTATTCAGGGTTCGACCCGCCGCTCACCACCACCGGCAGGCCGTCATGGCGGGCCAGCCGCGCCGCCGCCTGCTCCCTGGCCGCATCCCCCCCCAGCACCAGGATCATCTGGGGCGGGGGAGGGGCCGGCCAGATCCAGCCCCGGGAGAGCCAGAGCAGGCCGAGGCCGGCGGCTCCGATCAGCAGCAGGGGGGAGAGCCGGGAGCGGCGGCGGCTCATGCCACCGGACCGACCGGGCTGGTGGGGTAGATCGGCACCACCTCCTGCCACGGTGCGGTTGCGCCGGCGGCCGCGGCCGCGCAGCTGAGGGCCAGGAGTTCGGCCACGTCCTCGGGCTGGGCGCAACGGGCGGGAAGCCGGGGACATGGGTGGAGGGCGATGATCTCGTCGTTGGAGGGGAAGAGCCGTGGGGCGACCCGCTCGGCCATCCCGCCCGGGACGCCGGAGTCCGGGACATAGAGGCCGGCCACGGTTCCGCGCCGCGGCAGCTCCTGCACCAGCCAGAAGGGAGATCCGGACGGCGCCTCGCCGAGGCGGTGGAGCCGCCGGGCGATCAGGTGAAAGCTGCTGATGCCGTCGAGCGGCAGATTCAACTGCTGCGCCAGGGTACGGGCGAAGACAACCCCCAGCCGGGTGCCGGTGAAACCGCCCGGCCCTGTGGCGACCGCCAGCCGCGCCAGCCCCGGCCAGCGATCGGCGGGGAGACAGGTCTCGACGCAGCCGATGAGCTGGTTGGCGAGGGCCCTGCCGAGGGGAAAGGCCGCCAGGCGGGGCGGTTCGTCGCCACCGAGCCGCTGGAGACCCACCCCCAGGGTCTCGCTCGAGCTGTGCACCGCCAGGAGCAGGGAGTCTTCGGGGGGTCGGGCCTCCCCAGCCGGGCGGGTCACGTCGGCAGCGGCTCCTCCGGACGCAGCCGCCGCCAGCGGCCGGGTTCGGAAAGGAAGTCGGAGCAGGCCCGCACGTCCCACTCCACCCCCACCCCTCCCTGGGGCAACTCCCGCACCTGCACATGGATGCGGGGCTGCCGGGGGCGCATGTCCGGAGTGGCGCTGAGGTGGGCGGCGCCATGCTGGCGTTCGACCGCGTGATAGGCCTGACAGCGGTCGACCCAGTGGCAATCGACGCAGATGCACATGCCGCAGAGGCCGGTCCCCGCATCCATTCTCACCTCCGAAGACCACTCCCGCGCCAGGCGCCTCTGGCAGGCGCTGCAGCCGCGGCACTGGCCCGTGGCGCCGCAGCGGTTCCCCGCCGGCACGGCTCTGGTGGGCGGTGCGGTGCGGGATGGACTGCTGGGCCGCCTGCCCCCCAGGCCCGATCTCGATCTGGTGGTGCCCGGAGACGCCATCGCCCTCGCCAGGGGGCTGCAGCGGCAGCTTGGGGGCACCTGCGTGGTGCTCGACCGGGAGCGTTCGATCGCCCGGCTCGTTCTGCAGGGCTGGACCCTCGACCTGGCCCGCTGTGAGGGGGAGAGCCTCGCCGTGGATCTGGCCCGCCGCGACTTCACCGTGAACGCCATCGCCCTGCCCCTGGATCCCGGCGGCGAGGGGGCGGGGCTGGTGGATCCCACCGGGGGGCTCGAGCACCTGGCGGCCCGGCGTCTCGTGGCCGTGAGCGAGGCGAATCTGCTCGCCGATCCGCTGCGGATGCTGCGGGGGATGCGGCTGGCCGCGGAACTCGGCTTCGAGATGGAGGCCACCACCCTCGCCTGGATCGGGAAGCACCATGGCCGCCTGGCCGCGGTGGCCGGCGAGCGGGTGGTGGCGGAGCTGGAGCGGCTGGCGGCGGCCCCTGACGGCGGGGAAGGCCTGCGGCGGGCGCTCGAAGCCGGGCTGCTGCGCCCCTGGAGCGACGTGGAGGCTCCGGCGGGGCTGCAGCATCTCGATGCCGGGACGGCGACGCGGCGAGGGCTGGGGCCCGCGGAGAGGGTGGGGGCTCTCCGCCTGGCGCGGCTGGCGGCGGTCCTCGACGAGCGGGCCCTGGCGGCCCTTCCCCTGAGCCGGCGGACGGAGCAGCGCTGCCATCGGCTGGGACGCTGGCGCGAGCGCCTGCGGCAGCGGGGAATCGACCGCCTCGAGGACCTGCCGGAGGAGGAGCGGCTCACCCTGCAGCAGGAGCTGGAGGAGGATCTGCCGGCGCTGCTGCTCCAGCTCGATCCGGCGGCCGCGAGGACCGCCCTGGCCCGCTGGCGCGATCCCGGCGACCCCCTCTTCCATCCGCGGGCGCCGATCGACGGGGACCGCCTGCAGCGGGAACTGGGCCTCCGGCCCGGGCCCCGGCTGGGGCATCTGCTGCGGCACCTGCTGCGGGAGCGGGCCTTCGGCCGCCTGCCGGCCGACTCCGAAGGCGGTGAGGCGACGATCCTCGCGGCGGCGAGGCGATGGCTGGCCACGACGGAGGAGACACGACGTGATTAACTTTTGGGGGAATGGCGTGAGTTTCCGCCGGCCGCAAGTCTTCCTCTTCTTCCGCAACCCCTCTCCATGAGCGTTCGTCTCTACGTCGGCAACCTGCCGTCCTCCTTCGATGTCGCCGAACTCGAAGGCCTCCTCACCGGGGTTGCCGAAGGTGCGCGGTTCAAGCCCGTCCACGACCGCGAAACCGGGGCCTGCCGCGGTTTCGGCTTCGCCAGCGTCGAGGACCCCAAGCTCGCCGAGGCCCTCATCGCCCAGCTCAACGGCCGCGAATTCGCAGGCCAGCCCCTGCGGGTGGAACTCTCCGAACGGCGGGATTCCCGCGGCACTCCCGACCGGCGCGGCACCCCTGCCGCCGCCGCCCGGAACCGCCCCAGCACGAAGGTCGTCCATGCCGACCAGGCGGAGAGCGAGGCACCCGATCCCCGCTGGGCCGACGAGCTGGCGAAGCTCAAGAGCCTCCTGGCCAACCAGAAGGTTGGGGTCTGAACCGCCCTCCTCAGGGTCCTCCTCCCCACCCGAAGCCTTCCCGTCGTCCCACTTCTGGGAATGGCGCGGCCACCGCATCCGCTGGCTGGGGCTGTCCCGGCTGAGCGGAGACGGTCCATCCGTTCAGCCGCCCGTGGTTCTCCTGGTCCACGGTTTCGGCGCCTCGGCCGAGCACTGGCGCCACAACCTCGCCCCCCTGGCCGAGGTGGCGGAGGTGGTGGCCATCGACCTGCTGGGCTTCGGCGACAGCGACAAGCCACCCTCCCGACTGGACGGCGAGACCGGGCCCGCGGGGGCGGTGAAGTACTGCTTCGATCTGTGGGGTCGGCAGGTGGTGGATTTCGTCCACGACCGGATCGGTGAGCGTCCCCTGCATCTGATCGGCAACTCGATCGGTGGCGTGGTGGCCCTCACCGCCGCCCGTCTGCTCGAGGCGGAAGGACGGCCGCCGGCGCAGGTGGTGCTCATCGACTGCGCCCAGCGGGTTCTCGACCGGAAACGGCTGGCCGAGCTGCCCCGGTGGGAACGCTCGGGCCGCCCCCTGCTCCAGCAGCTGGTGAGGCAGCGCCGGGTGATCGCGCCCCTCTTCAGGGTGCTGGCCCGGCCCGCCATGATCCGGCGGGTGCTCGCCACCGCCTACCCCAGCGGCGGCAACGTGGACGAGGAACTCGTGCGGCTGCTGCACCGCCCCGCCACCGATGCCGGTGCAGTGGAGAGCTTCCGGGGTTTCGTGAACATCTTCGACGACCACCTCGCGCCCGACCTGATGGCGGAACTGCGGCAGGTTCCCGTCCGCATGATCTGGGGATCCCGGGATCCCTGGGAGGACCCCGCCGAAGCCCGCCGCTGGGCCGCCACCCTGCCCTGCGTGAAGGAGTTGCAGGTGCTCGAGGGTCATGGGATGGACCCGGCCGGGCGGTCCGTCGGGATCGGTGAAGAGCTTGGCCTGTTGATTGTCCGCGGATCTCGGGGGCAGGGGGAGGACGAGCATGAGCAGGGCGACGGTAAGGGGCTGTCTCAG
>CAZVPB010000033.1:0-15867 GCA_964628165.1 uncultured Cyanobium sp. | reverse complement strand
TGCCCCTCACCTTCGCCCTGCGGCCCTTCGACTTCGACACCCTCTCGGTGCGGGTCTATCAGTACGCCGGTGACGAGCGGCTCGGCGCGGCCCTGGTGCCGGCCCTGATCATCCTGCTGCTGGGACTGCTGGCCGCCCTTGCCCTGGTGCCCAGCCTGGAGCGGCGTGGCTGAGGGGCACCTCAGGTCAGCAGCAGACGGTCGAGGAATTCATCCCAGGCCAGACCGCCGGGCGTGTCGCCGTAGAGCCGGCGGCGCTCCGACGGATCGAGGGGTGCCAGCCTGACACTGACCAGCAGACGGTCGAGTTCGCGGGGATCGAGCAGGCCGTCGCCGTCCTCGTCTACGGGCAGCACATAGCGGAGCAGCTGTTCTCGGCCGTGGACCAGCAGCCGCAGCCGCAGCATCAGTTCGGTGAACTCCTGCCGATCCACCCTGCCGTCGCCGTCGAGATCCATCGAGCGGAGCACCTCGCTCAGCTGCCGGAAGCGGCTGCGGTTGGCGATCCGGGCCCGGCCCTCGACACTGCGCGCGAGCAGGCCGCTGACCAGTTCCGACACCGCCAGTCCTCCGCTGCCGTCGTGGTCGAGTTCGCCGAAGAGACGCTCGATCCGCTCCAGCACGCCGGGGTCGGCGGTCGTGGCGAGCAGGATGTGGGGGCCCCCTTCGCCGTGGCGGGCAAGCCGGCGCCGGAATCCCGCCAGGAGATGACGGGTGACGCGGTAGCGGCGAAGGTGCTCCTCCGGCGTGACGACCGCGTGCAGGGCGACGGGCACCATCGAAGGAAGCCAGCGCTGCAGCAGCGCGAGGGCGAGCAGGGTGGTGACCACGAAGGGGAAGGTGAGCACGGGCACCCCCGCGGGCAGAAGCCCCGCCAGCAGCGGCGTGACACCAGCGGCCACCCCCGCGGCGGCGAGGGCCGACACCAGGCTCCGCGGGGTTGGGGGGTGGAAGGTGCCCCCCATGGCGATGGCGGTGAGAACGGCGTTGTAGCTCCACAGCCCCAGCGCCACCGGCTCCGTGCCGGCACCCATCAACAGACCGACGAGGCCTCCGGCCGCCGCCCCGAGCAGCCCCAGCGCCGCGGCGATCGGGCTGGCCGCCGCCACGGCGAGGACGACGAGGACGCCGCTCCAGAGGCCGTCGCAGAGGAACACCTGCGCGAAGCCGCGGGGCAGGGCGAGCAGCAGCGCCGCCGCGGGGCCACCGGGAACCTCCGGGAGCGGTCCGGCCGCCGCAAGCGTGAGCAGGGGAGAACCGAAGGCGGCCACCGCCGCCATCCATCCCCAGGTGACCAGACAGAAGGGCAGGGTGAGCACCGGCAGGCCCGGCCGGGCCTTGAGCCAGCCCCCGAGGTGCCGCACCAGCAGGCTCGAGAGAGCCGCTCCCACGAGGGTGAGCGGCACCCCCAGCGGCAGCCGGGCGCCGGCGGCGGGGTCGGCGAACACCGCGATGGCGCTGCCCACCAGCGCCCCGTTGAAGCCGTAGATGCCGTCCCGCAGGGGGCCCCGTTCCCAGCGCAGGACCAGGGCAGTGCCATTGGCCGCGACGATGCCCACCAGCGTGAGCACCGCCAGCGCCGGGGACTGCAGGGCCAGGGCGATCAGCAGCAGCAGACCGGTGAGGGGGTTGTTGAGGAAGATCACCTGGCCGAGGCTGCGCAGGAGCACCTCCACGGCCCGCAGATGACGGCCGCGGCCGAGCGACTCATGCAGGCGGGGAAGAGTGCCGCTGGTCGGCAGCCATCGCCTCAGCCGGCCCGCCGGCGGTGGATCCCCCGCCAGCAGTCCCTCCAGCAGGACATGGCTGGGGAGCGGATCGTCCCGGCCGTCGTTCATCGCGGACCCGGTGGAAGGGAGACCGGGCCGGCCCCGGGAGCCACGAGGCGGCGGGGCAGCTTCTCCATCACCGTGGCGTAGACCCCGAGCGAGATGTCCCCGATCGAACTGAGGGTGTCGGGGTGGGGGTTGATCTCGCAGATCTCCCAGCAGCACACCCGCGGATCCCGCAGAAGGATCGCGGGCTCGCAGATCCGGCCGATGGCGCCCAGTGCCTGGCGCCGGAGCCGCTCATGGCGGGCAGGAACGCCCCTGGCGGGTCGATCGGGCGCAGGGAAGGGGTCGGCAGCCACGCATCACCCGGGAGGGGAAAGCCGGGAGGAAAGGAACATGACGTTGACCGAATCGGAGCGGAATTTCGGTCACCGGCATGACCACCTCAGCCCCGGCTCCGCCGCAGGGATCTCACTCGCGGCCGCAGCGGCACTTGCCGCCCTTCCATTTGGAGCATTTGCTCTTCTTGCACCCCTTCTTCTTGGCCGTCTGGAGGGGGGAGGAAGACGGATCGATCTTGGCCATGGGAGGGAGCCTTCACCGCTCATCGATGACGCTAGGGCGCCCGGTGGATGGATTCGACCGCCAAGGCGGAGGGTTACCCGGCGGTGTGACATCGATCACACGGACCGGCGGGGGCGGGCGGAGCCGGCGACTCGGCGCTCCGGCTACGGTTCGGACATCCCGAAGAACGGCCGAGACCGATGCTCTCCTCCACCGCCGCCGACAACGCCACCACCGTGCCCACCGGACCGGCCGGCCGGGCCATGGCCCAGCCCATGGAGCCCGCCCTGCTGGAGGGTCTCCAGCAGCACGTGACCATGGAGCGCAGGGCGAGCGTGACCTACTGGGCGATGGCGATCTGGTTCGCCGAACGGGAACTGCGGGGCTTCGCCCACTTCCTCAAGAACGAATCCACCGACGAGCAGCACCACGCCGGCCTGTTCGCCGACTACCTCATCGCCCGGGGCCAGACCGTGCCCCTGGAGGATCTGACCGCACCGGACCAGGCGTGGACCTCTCCGGAAGCGATCTTCGCCGATGTCTTCCGCATGGAGGCGGACGTGACCACCTCCCTGCAGCAGCTGTATGCCATGGCCGAACGGGCCGGCGACGTGCGCACCACCGTGTTCCTCGATCCGATCGTGCAGGGACAGATCGAGGCGGAGAACCAGGCTGCCCACCTGCTGGGCCGCATCCGCTTCGCCGACGGCGACCGGGCCGCCCTCCTCGTGCTCGACGGCGAGCTCTCCGAGGACCGGAACGAACCGGCCAGCGTGGCCTGAAGGAGTTCGGAATCCGGCGCGGGATCAACCTGAGCGTCGATGCCCCCTGGAGAACAACAGCACGCCCAGTCTCGCGAAGCCGATCGCCTTGCCGATCTCCAGAAAGGAGAACAGGGGGATCAGGCCGATGATCAGCACGAGCATCCGCGCCACCAGTTCGGCAGGGCCCTGCTCCGGCAGGCCGCGGAGAACCTCCAGGGGCATGCGCCCCTGCAGCAGCCCCTTGATGAGGTGTTCCACCACTCCGGCGAGCAGGATGAAGCCGGCGGATCCCAGCGAGAGGAGAATGACATTCAGGGCCAGGGGACCGCGCCGGAACCGCTCGCCGAGACGCATCGCATCGCCGATCAGCAGCAGTTTGGCCAGCACCGCGGCCTCGAGCAGGGCGATGCCGTAATGCCGGTAAGCGATCCCCGATTGGGAGAGGAGGATCCGCTGATAGACGGTGAACGACCCGAGAAACAGTGTGAAGTAGGTCGTGAGAAGAAGAAAGGCCTCGAGTTCCCGCCGCAAGCGCTGACGCCGCTGATTTCTCATCCAGCCGCCCCGTGGCCCACGCCGGCCATGGCGGCGTGCCCATGCAGTCGCTGCTCGTCGTCGTGGGAATGGGGCTGCAGGTCGAACACCACCCGTTTCACGGTGCCCGTGAAGGCATAGGGGGCCTTTTCCTCGTAGGCCAGATCAACGACGCCGCCGTTGTCACGGCCCATGTCCATGCCGGCATAGGTGGTGTACAGCAGGGACACCGTCTTCGGGATCCTTCCCTCGCCGATCTTCCTGCCGTTCGCCCACAGGGTCACATTCCCCCCGGTTCCCGGCTCGGCTTGATCCGCCTCGAAGAGCATCTTCACCTGGACGTCTCCGGCGGGAACCGGCTCGGTGGATGTCTGCCGGTAGGTGTCGATTCCCAGGTACTGATAGGTGTGGATCAGATGGCCCTGGTCATCCATCCACAGGGCAAATCCACCGATGAAGTCGGCGAAGGCACAGATCACACCCTCGGCGCCGGCCTGCGGCACCTGGAGTGTGGCCTCGATCGCGTAGGAACGGCCGTAGATGCGGGGGATCAGGGTGGTGGAGACGTTCTCGACGTCGCCGGCATAGGCGTAGCGGGTGGTGGTGGGCATCGGCGGGAGGATGCCCATGAACGCCGCGAAGCCGCCCAGCAGAGGGAGAACCCGGTTCCGTTCCGCCTCCCGCCAGAAGAGTTCCTTGAGTTCGGCAAGCTTTTGGGGATGCTGGGCCGCCAGGTCCCTCGCCTGGCTGAAGTCGTCCGGCAGGTGGTAGAGCTCCCAACGATCCTGATCGGGGTCATAGACCCCGGGCGCAAACCGTTTCATCGTCTCGGCCGTGAAGTCCCAGGGTCGCTTGTCGAGCTTGGCGCAGGCCCACCAGCCGTCCTGGTAGATGGCGCGGCTGCCGTACATCTCGAAGTACTGCACCGTGTGCCGCTCGGCGGCATCGGGCTCGTCGAAGGTGTAGGCGAAGCTGGTGCCGTCCATCGGCTCCTGGGCGATGCCGTCCACGGAGGTGGGTTCGGGCAGTCCGAGCAGCTCGAGCACGGTCGGCGCGATGTCGATGCAGTGGGTGAACTGGGAGCGGGGCACCGGATCCGGCCGGATCCGCCGCGGCCAGGCCACCACCATCGGGTCGCGGGTGCCGCCCAGGTGGCTGGCCATCTGCTTGCCCCAGGGGAAGGGCGTGTTGTTGGCATGGGCCCAGGCGGCGGCGAAGTGGGGCGCGGTGTGGAAGCCGCCCAGCTCATCGATGCCACCGAACTTCTCGATCAGTTCCAGCTGCTGGTCCGCTTCGAGCACGACGCCGTTGAAGAAGGTGGTCTCGTTGAAGGAACCGGTGAGGGTTCCCTCCATGCTGGCGCCGTTGTCGCCCCAGACATAGAGGATCAGCGTGTTCTCCAGCTCCCCCATCTCCTCGATGGCGTCGAGCAGACGGCCCACGTTCCAGTCGGCGTTCTCGGAAAAGCCGGCGAACACCTCCATCTGGCGGGCATAGAGCTTCTTCTGGGCATCGCTGAGGGAGTCCCAGGCCGGGAAGAGATCGGGGCGGTCCGACAGTTCGGTGTCGCTCGGCACGATGCCGAGCTGCTTCTGCCGTGCCAGGGTCTGCTTGCGGTACTCGTCCCAGCCCTGATCGAACTGGCCCTTGTACCGGTCGGCCCACTCCCGGCCGACATGGTGGGGCGCATGGCTGCAGCCGGTGGAGTAGTAGAGGAACCACGGCTTGTGGGCATCCTGACCGCGCACCCCGTGCAGCCACTCGATCGCCTTGTCGGTGATGTCGTCGGGGAAGTAATAGAGCCCGCCGTCCTTTCCTTCCGGCACTCCCACCACCGAATTGTCCTGGGTGATGATCGGGTCGTACTGGCCCGCGGCACCGGTGAGGAACCCCCACCAGTGGTCGAAGCCCCACCCCAGCGGCCAGTGGTCGAAGGAGCCGGCCGGACCCATTTCATGCCCCGGCGTCATGTGCCACTTGCCAAAACCGCCGGTGATGTAGCCGTTCTCCTTGAGGATGCGCGGCAGGGCGGTGCAGCTGCGGGGCCGGGTGCCGGTGTAGCCCGGGAACGGTCCGGGAAACTCGGCGATGCCGCCCATGCCCACGCGGTGGTGGTTGCGGCCCGTGAGCATGGCGGCGCGGGTGGGTGAACACACCGCCGTCACATGGAAGCGGTTGTAGGTGAGGCCCATCTCACGGACGCGGCCGAGGGTGGGCGTGCGGATGCCGCCGCCGAAGGCGTCGGGACCGCCGAAGCCCGCGTCGTCGATCAGCACCAGCAGCACGTTGGGGGCCTCCTCCGGAGCCTTCGGGCCGGGGATGAAGGACCAGTCGGCGACGGACTCGGCCATGGTGCGGCCGATCGTGCCGCCGAAGCGGCGGTCGGGGATCGGCAGCACGGTGCGGTCGGGATGGAACTTGCCGGCGGCTTCGGCGAGGGCGCCGCGGAGGCCCCGCAGCAGAGGTCCCTCGATGGGGGCCACGGAGGTGGCGGCCGCCTCCGCCAGGGCGCGCTCGGTGGCCAGACGGTCCTCCGCCGCCACGATGGCGAGCACCGCCGCGCCTCCGGCTGGAAGCCTGGTTCCCAGGGCGGCCTCGATGCCCGCCTCCAGCCGGTGCCGGGCGAAGCGGGCGATCAGGCCTCCCGCCGCGGCCCCCGCCGCCACGGAGGCGAGCAGATGGGGAGCGAAGAGCCCCACCAGAAGCCCCACGCCGCCACCCCAGCCGAGCCCCGTGCGGCCCAGATGGTCGGCGGTGTGGTGGACACACACCTCTCCGCTCTCGTCGTGGCTCACGAGGATCACACCCTCGCTGCGTACCTTCCGCCCGTGGATCAGGGCGACGAGACGGCCGAAGTCTGCCGTGGCAGGCCCGGTCTCCCGGTAGGGGGACATGACGAGAATGCGGTCCTGCGGCTGTTCCACGGTCGCCCCTGATTGGAATAACAGAGTTAAGAACATCGGCCATGATGCGGCCGGTTCCAACACAAAGCTTCAAGCCTGTTTCCCGGTACCAAACTTTCTGCATTCCTGCGTTATCCCTGAGTTCGGCTCTGCACGGGTGGCAACGACCCTTCCGTATCCGGTGCGGGGGTCGAACCATGCGGCCAGGCGCAAGCGGCTGATCCGACTACGAAGCGGCCGGCACGAGGGGACGGCGGCTGAGTTCCACCAGGAAGTCGAGGGACAGGCGGTCGCGGAGGGCGCCGAGCCGGAGTCCGTCCACGGTGTGCTGCAGCTCACGCCGGCGGCCTTCGAGTCGTAGCAGCTCCCTGCGCAGGCGGCAGAAGAGGCGGCCGTCGCGGCAGCGGGCCAGGTCGTCGCCGAGCTGGCGGGCCCGCTCCCGCAGGCTGAACAGTTCGCGGCAGAGGCTGCCCACCAGGCTTTCAGACGGGGCCCCGGTGGGGGAGAGGGTGGTCTTCATCAGGCGGCCATCAGCGGGGCGGACTCCACCAGCGAGGGGGCGAGGCGCAGCCCCGGCTCCCCCTGGGGCACCTCCAGCAGCTCGGCGCTGCGGATGCGGGAGATGAGGCGGGTGGTGGTGACGCGGGTGGTGCCGATCAGTTCACCGATCCGTTCGTGGGTGAGGCGGAAGGGCAGATCGCACCAGGCGCCGCAGCGGCGCCCCAGCCGGCGCACCAGCAGGGACAGCAGAGCGTGCAGGCGCTGTTCGGCACTGCCGAGGTGGCGGATGCGCAGCAGCTGCAGCGTCCACTCGTTCACGGCATCGAAGCCGTGGCCCTCGATCGGCTCGGCGTCGCTGCGGAAGCAGAGGGGGGTGAGCGCCTCGACGCAGACCCCCTCGCTGCAGAGGCGGTCGGTGCGGAGCTGGTCGCCGGCCTGGAGGAAGGCGAGGGTCATGCCCTCGGTCTCCTCGCAGGGGCAGTACACGCGGGCGATGCCGTCGAGCACCTCGAGGCAGCAGGGGCCGGAGCGCAGGGCGGGATCGAGCAGAACGGTCTGACCGGCGGGCATGCGCACCGCGGCGACGGGATCGTCGGGCAGGAAACGGAAGCTCATGGAGCGGTCGGGCGCTCTTATTGCGAACGACTCGCAATCTAGACAGCATCCCTGCCTTTTTGCAACCGACTCTCAATAACAAGTGTCTGTTGCGATCCGGCGGTCCTCGCCGCCGCACTGCCATGCCGCCGCCACGCCTCGAAGGCGGTGAGCAGCGCCGAGCCCACCAGCAGGGCCGCGAAGCCGCGGCGCAGCTGGCGGTCGTCGAGGTGGGGCGCCAGGAACTGCCCCACCACCGCGCCCACCACGCCACCGGCCACCAGGGGCAGCATCAGCGGCAGATGCGCGGCCGGCCAGTGCCCCTGGGCGGCGAGGGCCACCACGCTGTTGGCGGCGATCAGCACGAGGCTGGTGCCGCTGGCCAGCGGCATCGGCAGACCCGCCAGCAGCACCAGGGCCGGCACGATCGCGAAACCGCCGCCCACCCCGGCGATGCCGGTGAGCAGTCCCACCAGCACCCCCTGGCCGGCCAGAGCGGGGGTGCCGGCCACCGAACGCCGGCCGGATTCGGCTGCGCCGCGGCGGGGCCGGCTCAGCAGCCAGGCGGCCACCAGCGCCGCCACGGTGAAGATCGCCAGCTGGACCGGCTCCGACACCAGACCTGCCTTCACCAGCCGGCCACCCACCCAGGCTCCCCCCAGGGCGGGCACCCCCAGCACCAGAGCGGCCCGGGGCGCCACCTGGCGGCGGCGAAGGTAGGGGCCCACGTTGCCGAGGGCCAGCAGGGTGACCACCAGCAGCGAAAGCGGCACCGCCTCCCGGGTGGGCAGGCCCGCGCCGCTCACCAGCAGGGGCAGCAGCAGGATCGAGCCGCCCGCCCCCAGCACGGCCAGCAGAAAGCCGATCAGGCCGCCTCCCGCCGCCAGCAGCGCGGCATCGGCGGGAGGGGGAAGGGGCACGGCAGGGCGGCGGTGGCGATGACGCTACCCGCATAGGCCTCTCACACCGTCGGCGGCAACTCCCGATGCGGGGGTCAGTCCCGCTCCTCGCCGGCGCAGTCCGGGCAGAGAGCCCTCACATTGAGCACGCAGTCGAGCAGGCGGAAGCCGAACCGCCCCGCCGCCGCCTCGCCGGCGGCGAGCACCTCGCCGCTCTCGAACTCCTCGGTGCGGCCGCAGCGCACGCACACCAGGTGGTGGTGGTCGCGGTGGGCATCGCCGGCCAGCTCGAACCGCCGCCCCCCCTCCGGCAGCTCCAGTTCCTGCAGGAGTCCCAGCGAGCTCAGCAGCCGCAGGGTGCGGTAGACGGTGGCGAGGGACACCCGCTCCTTCTCCCCCAGCAGCCGCTGGTGCACCTCCTCGGCGCTGAGGTGAGTGCCTTCGCCGATGCGTTCGAAGAGGGCCAGAACGCGCTGCCGCTGGGGAGTGAGCCGCTGGCCGCGATCGTGGAGGCTGGTGCGCAGACCCGAGGAGGGGGGCAGGGCCACGATCGGCAGGCCGACGGCGTTCTTCGCAACAATACCCGCTATTGAGAAGGGCTGGGCCGTGGTCCCGTCAGGCGGACGTCGAGGGCGACCAGCCCAGCCCCCAGCAGATCCGCCAGCGTCACCACCACGCGGTAGGAGAGGGCCACCGCCAGCAGCGGCGCCTCCGGCAGCACCACCCCCAGCCGCAGCAGCAGCGTGGCCTCGAACACCCCCAGGCCCCCCGGCGCGCCGGGCACCACCAGACCCACCGCGTAGGCCAGCAGGAAACCCGCCAGCCAGGTGAACCAGCCGATCGAGTGCTGCAGATCGAAGGCCCACACACAGCAGGCGAACCCGCCGAACCGCAGCAGCACGAACACCACCTCGGCCAGCAGCGGCGGCCATGGATAGCCCCGGATCAGGGGAGCGGCAGGATCCGTCATTGCCGCCCCGAGCTCCTGCTCGAGCTGGAGATCCCGGGCCCGCCGGCGCTCCATGCGGCGGAGCAGCGGATCGAGCCAGCGGGGCAGCAGCAGCAGCAGCGGCAGCGGCGTGAGCAGGGCCAGGCCCCCCTGCCAGCCGCCCAGCGGCACCATCGCCAGGGCCGCCACTGCGGCCAGCAGCGGATCCAGCAGAACCGCCAGCAGGGCCACGGCGGTGGAGGCCGGTGCCACCAGCGGCGCACCCGGACGCCGCAGCGCCGTGACGCGACTGGCCAGGTGCCAGATGCCGCCGGGCAGGTACTTGCGCAGGTTGGTGGCCACGTAGAGCGCCACGAGCGGCTCCCAGCGGGGACGCCGGCCCAGCCACCACAGCACCACCCCCTGGGCCGCCGCATTGGCGAGCAGGCTGAGCAGGCTCACCCCCACACCCAGCAGAAGCCACAGCCATCCCTGGGGGTCGGGACGGAACTGCACCAGCTGTCGGCCGTGGGCGGCCAGCGCCGCCAGCACGAACCCGAGGCTCACCAGGGTGATCCAGGGACGCAGCCCGCCGGGCAGGGGCGGCAGGCGGCGGCGCAGGGTCTCGACGCGCTCCACGAGACGGACGATCACCCCCCTGGCGGCGAGGCGCGGCAACTTCATGGCTGCTCTGGCGGGTCGGAGTCGACCTGCCGATCCTCCGCCACGCCACTCTCCGCCATCGCCCGCACCTCGGCGAGGGAACGGTGGTGGCGGCGAGCCAGGGCGGCGAGATCCTCGTATTCCGCCTTGAGGCGGGTCCCGCCGTCGGGCAGCGTGGCGCACTTGAGCCGCACCGGCCCCAGGGGGGTGTCGACCCGTGCCTCGCGGCGGGGCAGCACCCAGCGCCAGTGCAGCTGCTCCCGCAGGCCCAGAGTGGTGGAGTGGCGCCACCACACCTGCCGCAGAGCCGGCGCCAGCGAGGGGGGCAGCAGCGCCGACAGCAGGGTGCCCTGGCGTCCCTTCTTCATCGCGACCGGCTGGGCGAACACCTCCAGGGCGCCGGCCCGGGTGAGGGCTTCGCCGAGGAAGGCCAGCTCCTCGGCGGTGGCGTCGTCGATCTGGGCCTGCTGGAGCAGCAGCGGCTCCTGCAGCTCACCCGCGGGGGCGTGGCGGGCGGGAGCCTCCGCCTGGGCCTCCACCGGCCGGGCCAGGGTGATCCGCAGCAGGTTGGGGCGGTCGAGGCGGCGGCTGCCCAGGCCGGTGCCCACCCGCTGCGGCACCGCCGCCGGCGGCACCGCGAAGGCCTGGGCCCAGCAGGCCGCCAGGGCCAGGCCCGTCGGGGTGGTGAGCTCACCGGCGGGGAAGTCGCCGCTGGCCCCGAGGGGCACCCCCCGCAGCCTGGCGATCTCCAGCACCGCCGGGGCCGGCAGGGGCAGGGAGCCGTGGGCGGTGGCCACCCGGCCGTGCCCCGCCGGCGGAATGCCGCAGATCACGGTGGGGCCCCCGAGATGGAGCAGGGCCGCGCACACCCCCACGATGTCGACGAGGGCATCGACAGCCCCCACCTCGTGGAAGTGGACCTGCTCCGGGGCATGGCCGTGCACCGCCGCCTCCGCCTCGGCCAGCAGGCCGAACACCTCCAGCACCCGGCGCCGCAGGTCCTCCTCGAGCGGCGCCTGCTCCAGCTGGCGCCTCAGCCCCCCCCAGGCACGGGAGGCCGGTGGATCCTCGAGCGTCTCCACCCGCACGTGGAGACCCCGGAGGCCGCCGCTGCGCCCCTCGCTGGCGCGCAGCCGGTAGCGGCCCGCCAGCCCCAGGGCGGCCAGGGGCTCATGGACGACCGCCTCCGGGGTTCCCAGATCGAGCAGGGCGGCCAGCAGCATGTCGCCGGCCAGGCCGGTGGGACAGTCGATCAGGGCAAGGCTCATGGCGTCACGCCATTCCGGCCGAGGCGGGGAGCGGCCTGCAGCAGCCGGTCGGCCTCCGCCTCCAGCTCGGTGAGGCGCTGCCGCAGCAGCCTCTCCACCTCGCGGCGGGCCTGGCGCAGTTCCCGCTGGGCCGTGGCCGCGTCATGGCCGGAGAGTCCCCACAGCCTTCCCAGCAGCGCTCCATCGTCGGCACCCCCCAGGCTGTCGCCGTACACCACCCGCTCCGCGGCGGCCCCCGCCTGCAGCACACGGCTCCAGCGCCGCAGGTCCTCCCGCGGCAGCTTGGCCCGCTCCGGCAGGTCGAACTCGGTGCTGCCTCCACCCGCCACGCCGGCCCGCAGGCAGGCGAGGCTGCCCACCAGCACCCTGCGGACCGCCAGCGCCTCCTCCTGGGCGGCCAGGGCGTGGCCGGCCTCGTGCACGGCGATGCGGCGCAGGCGGGCCTCGCCCCCCGGCAGGGCCTCCGCCAGCAGATGTCCCCCCCTGCCGCCGAAGCGGGCGGCATCGAGGCTGAGGGCGGCGAGGGCCAGCCCCGCCGCCAGGGCGATGGCGCCGGCGGGAACCCCCAGCAGGGGGCCGAAGACCGCCAGCAGGGTGAAGGCCAGGACGGCGAGGCCGGCGGTGAGGGCTCCGGTTTGGGGCACGCGGTCGGGGCGGATCAGCGGGGCGGGCGGATCACCGCCCGGGAGTGGCTGCGGGTCCGCGGCGAGCCCTGACGGTCGGTCCTGCCCTCGCCGTCGCGGCGGGGGGCGGGGCCGCCATCGCCGGCGCCGCGGGCCCGGCGGGCCTTGCCGCCGCGGTTGCCCCGCTGCGGCATCGGGGCGATCACCTCGAAGTTCTCGAGGCTGAGCTGCTGCCCGCGGCGCCGCAGGTCGAGGGCGACGAAGTGGCGCAGATGCTCCAGCGGGATCTCACCATGGAGCTGCAGCTTGAAGGGAACGGGGCGGGCGCCGTCGGGACGGGGCTTCTGGCGCACCTTCACCACCAGATCGCCGCTCTCGGGGCGGGTGTAGATCAGCTCGCCCCGCACCGAGAAGTAGTCGTCCCCCTCCGGCAGCTCGTCAGGGGCGGATTCGCCGCCGGAGGGTTCCTCCGGGGCGAGGGTGCTGGGTTCCCACACGCCCACGATCTGGAGATGGAGCTGGTCGGCTTCCCGGCTGCGGGGGTAGGCCACCCACAGGTGGGGAAGGCTCAGATCGAGGTGGCGGCGCATGAGGGTGAGCACGCGGCCCAGCACCACCGCCTCGATCTCCGCACCGTCCTCGGTGTGGATGGCGCCGCGGGTGATCTGGTCCGGCTCGGCGGGAACGTAGCGTCCGCGCACCACTCCGATGGCCCGGTACTGCGTCGGTTCGGTGACCGGGGAGATGGGGTGCTGACGCATGGTGTCGGGGCCAGACCCCGGAGCAAGCGCGGTCAATGTAGCGATGGTGGAAAGTAGTCTCCGGGTGGCGCTCCTTTCCAGCCCTTCCCACTCGGATGCCCCTCGCGACCCTGCGCCGTCCCGGCTTTCGGTGGCTTCCCGCAGCGGCCGTGCTCTGCCTGCTCGCCATGGCGGGCGGATGGTGGCTGGGCAGCCGACCGGGCTGGGGTCCGCACCGTCAGGATCCGCGGCAGGCCGAGCTGAGCGCCAGGGCAGCGGATCTGCGCACCAAGCTCGAACGGCAGGAAGCAACCCCGGCCGAGCGCCAGCGCCTGCTCGAACTGCTGGTGGGGCTGGGCAGGCAGGACGAGGCGATCGCCCTTCTCGAGCCCATGGCGGACCGTGAGCCGGAGCGCTGGCCCCTGAGGCTCATGCTGGCCGAACTCCGCCGGGGGCGGAACGACCGGGAAGGCGCCGCGAGGGAGCTGCGCCAGATCCTCAGCCGCCATCCGTACCGGGTGGAGGCGCTGCAGCTGCTCAGCCTCATCCAGCTGGAGCAGGGCCGGGGCGCCGACGCGGAGACGGGAGTCCGGAAGGCCTACGAGGCTCTGGCCAGGCCCGAAGCCCGGCCCGAGGCTCTGCCGGTGGGCCTGCTGCTGGCCGAGATCAGGGAGCGGCGCGGCAGCATCGCGCAGGCGGCGGCCACCTACCGCGAGCTGGCGGCCGCCTTCCCCACGGATCAGCGCCCGCTGCTCGGCCTCGCCCTGCTCCGCCACGGAGCGGGGGACCGCAGTGGCGCGATGGAGGCGTTGAACGAGGCGCGGCAGAGGTCGCAGGATCCCGGCAAGCCGGATCCCCTTCTCGACGCGATCGCGGCGAGCTGGGGGATGGAGCCCCTCAGGGGCCCGAAAGCGAAGGATCAGCAGAGGCAGGAGCCGCAGAAGCCGGAGCCTGAGGCCCCGAACGGGCCTCGAACTCCCTGAGGGCAGCGTCGACGGCATCCCCGGGAGGAGTGGCGTCATCCATCGCCGTGCTGCGGCGCAGGCGGTTGATGATCTCGAGGGGATTGTTGAGATCGAGGCCGGCGTCCCGCTCGTCGCCCAGGTCGCCATCGAAGAGTCTGCGGTCCTGGGGTGCCCCCAGGGTCTGGCCGTAGCCGGCCTCCTGGGCGGGCGTGGATGCGGCCGTCGCCGCCAGCAGCAGGGCTCCGGAGAGGAAGGGAACCAGTCCTGCAGCGGTGCGGACGGGGGAGGACTGGGCCATGACCGTTTCGCGCTGGGGATTCGTCGTTTGGTGCATGGTAGTGACGGTTCGCCGCGCGGGGATGCGCATCGCCACCTGGAACGTGAACTCGATCCGCACCCGGCTGGACCAGGTGCTGGCCTGGCTGGAGCAGGAGCAACCCGAGGTGGTGTGCCTGCAGGAAACGAAGGTGCCCGACGACATGTTCCCGGCCGAGGCGTTCGAGGCGCAGGGTTACCAGGCGGCCTACTGCGGCCAGAAGGCCTACAACGGCGTGGCGATCCTGAGCAGGCTGCCGCTCGAGGACGTGCGGAGCGGCTTCGACGGGCTGCTGGAGGACGGGGAGGCGGCGGAGCTGAGCGAGCAGAAGCGCGTGATCAGCGCCAGCGTCGACGGGCTGCGGGTGCTCAATCTCTACGTGCCCAACGGCGCCTCGGTGGGCTCGGACAAGTACGACTACAAGCTGGCCTGGCTCGGGTGCCTGAAGCGCTATCTGGAAGCCCAGGAGGAGCAGGGGGAGCCGCTGGTGATGGTGGGGGACTTCAACATCGCCCCGGAGGACCGGGACCTGCACGACCCGGAAGGTCTCACCGGCCGGATCATGGCCAGCGAGCCGGAGCGGCAGGCTCTGCGGGAGCTGCTCGGCGAGCGGCTGGTGGACGCCTTCCGCCTGTTCGAGCCGGCCGCCGGCCACTGGAGCTGGTGGGACTACCGCAGCGGCGCCTGGCCGCGGGACCGGGGCTGGCGCATCGACCACATCTATCTCGACGAACCGCTGGTGGAGTGCGCCACCGGCTGCGTGATCCACAGGGCCCTGCGGGGCAACGAGCAGCCCAGCGACCACGCGCCGGTGGAGGTGCGGCTGGTGTGGCCGCCGCCGGAGGACGGGGAGGAGGACCCGGAGGGCTGGTGATGCGGCTTCAGCTCCCGCCCACCATCCGCTCCAGCTCCCGCCGGTCGGCCGGCTCAGGGATGGTGAGCTGGAACCGCCGCAGGCGGAAGGGAAGCAGCTCCAGATCGAGCAGCAGGCCGTCGGCGGCAGCCAGAGTCACGCCGTAGAGGCAGACGAGATCGGTGCGCACATCCGCCGGCGCGCCGGCGGGATGGGTGATGCCCTCGTAGTCGTTGATCAGGTCGCCGCAGCCATACAGGATCAGCCGGCCGCGGTGGCGCTCGAACGGCACCGGGTGGTGGGAGGAATGGCCGTGCACCACATCGGCCAGGCCACGGTCGATCAGCCCATGGGCGAAGCGCCGCTGCGCCTCGGGGATCCGTTCCACCCAGTTGCCGCCCCAGTGGAGCGACACCACCACCCGGTCGCCGGGGCGCCGCACCGGCGCCAGGGCCGCCTCGATGCGGTCCAGGCCGCGGTCGTTCAGGCCGGGCAGCTGGGCGATGCCGGAGCGGGTGGGGGTGGCGGCCCAGCCGGGCGGAATGCCGCTGGAGGGGTGGGCCCAGGCCGTCAGCAGCAGGCGCCCGCCTTCCGGCAGCGGCAGCGCCAGGGGACGTTCTGCCGCCTCCCGGTCCCCGCCGGCCCCCGCCGCCGCGATGCCGGCCGCCGCCAGGTGGCGGAGGGTGTCCGCCAGCCCGTCGCCGCCCCAGTCGAGCACGTGGTTGTTGGCGAGCACGGCGGCGTCGATCCGCGCCGCCCGCAGCGCCGCCAGGTGGGCGGGATGCATGCGGTAGTGGATGCCCTTGGCGGGCCAGGGGCTGCCGCCGGCGGTCACCGCCGTCTCCAGGTTCACGATCCGCAGCTGCGGCGCGAACCGCTCCATCGCCGCCAGCGCCTCGCCCCACACCCACCCGGCCGGCACCGGCGCCGGGATCGGGCCGTTCGCCGCCTCCGCCAGCCGCACGTAGTCGCGGGCGTCGC
>CAZVPB010000032.1:0-15953 GCA_964628165.1 uncultured Cyanobium sp. | reverse complement strand
TCCGGCACGATGCCGGGGGCGTGGGGGAAGGTGGCGCCGGTGTCGGCCAGTTCCACATAGCCCCGCTGCAGCACGGCCCGGGCGCTGTCGTGGCCGGAGTCGAGCAGGTTGCGCAGGCCCGGCACGTTGGCGGTGACGGCGCAGTCGCCGAAGGAGATCACCAGGTTGGTGCGCTCGCGCACCGTCCGGGCCAGCTCGAGGTTGTCCTCGTTGGCCACCGCCCCCTCCACCAGGCACACGTCGACCCCTTCGGGATAGGTCTTCACGTCGCTCGCCACCGGCGAGTACACCACCTCCACCTTCTCGGCCACGTCGAAGAGGAATTCGTCGAGATCGAGGAAGGACATGTGGCAGCCGGAGCAGCCGGCGAGCCAGACGGTGGCGAGGCGGATCTTGGTCATTGGTTCTGCCAGATGTGCTGGTCCCGCGCCCGCCGCAGCAGCAGGGGCCGGTCGCTGTGGCGCTGCTTCTCGGCGGTGGTGTCGTCCTTGTCGAAGATGGCGCCGGTGGGGCACACGTCCACGCACTTGCCGCAGGAGGTGCAGGCGTCCACCTCGCCCCAGGGCTGGTCGAGGCCGGAGATGATCTTGCAACTGCTGCCCCGCTGCGACACGTCCCAGACGTGGGCCCCCTCGATCTCGTCGCACACCCGCACGCAGCGGGTGCAGAGAATGCAGCGGTGGTGGTCGATGGCGAAGAGGGGATGGGAGGCATCCACCTGCCGCTTCGGATAGCGGTAGGGGAAGCGGGAATGGTCCATCCCCACCTCCACCGCCACGTCCTGCAGTTCGCAGTTGCCGTTGGCCACGCAGAAGGCGCAGATGTGGTTGCCCTCGGCGAAGAACAGCTCCACCGCCATGCGGCGGTACTCCTGCAGCTGCGGCGTGTCGGTGAGGATCTCCATCCCCTCGGCCGCCTCGGAGGCGCAGGAGGGAAGCAATCTGCCGCTGCCCTGCACCTCCACCAGGCACAGACGGCAGGCGCCGACGGGGGTGAGGCCGTCGAGATGGCAGAGGGTGGGCACCGGGGCCCCGGCGGCCCGGGCGGCGTCGAGCAGGCTGGCGCCGGCCGGCACCGCCACCTCCTTGCCGTTGACGCGCAGGGTGATGACGCTCATGGGCGGCTCTCCTCGGCCTCGGGAAGCACGCAGGCCGTGCGGGGCTCGCAGCGGTCGGGGGCGCGGCAGGCCGCCTCGTACTCACCGCGGAAGTAGCGCAGGGTGCTGAGCACGGGGTTGGGGGCCGCCTGGCCGAGGCCGCAGAGGCTGGTGGCCTGCACCATGCCGCAGAGCGACTCCAGCCGCGGGAGGTCGTCAAGCTCGGCGCGGCGCTCGACGAAGCGGTCGAGCAGGGAGGCCAGCTGCACCGTGCCGGCGCGGCAGGGCACGCACTTGCCGCAGCTCTCGTTCACGCTGAAGCGCATGAAGTGGCGCGCCACCTCGGGCATCGAGGTGGTCTCCCCCATCACCACCATGCCGCCGGAGCCCATCATCGAGCCCAGCTCCTTGAGGCTCTCGTAGTCCACCGGGGTGTCGAGCAGGTGGGCGGGGATGCAGCCGCCGGAGGGTCCGCCCGTCTGGACGGCCTTGACGGCGCCGCCATCGGGCACGCCACCCCCCATCTCCTCCACCACCGTGCGCAGCGAGGTGCCCATCGGCACCTCCACCAGGCCCGTGTTGCGCACGGCGCCGGAGAGGGCGAACACCTTGGTGCCCTTGCTGCCCTCGGTGCCCATCGAGGCGAACCAGTCGCCGCCTTCCCGCAGGATGGCGGGCACGGCGGTGTAGGTCTCCACGTTGTTGATCAGGGTGGGGGCATCCCAGAGGCCCTTCTGGGCGGGGTAGGGGGGCCGCACCCGCGGCATGCCCCGCTGCCCCTGGATCGACAGGAGCAGGGCCGTCTCCTCCCCGCAGACGTAGGCGCCGGCACCCACCCGCACCTCGATGGCGAGCTCGAAGCCGGTGCCGAAGATGCCGCGGCCCAGCACCCCCTTGCTCCGGGCCTGCCTGAGGGCCAGCCGCATCCGCTCGATCGCCAGGGGATACTCCGCCCGCACGTACACGAAGCCGCGGTCGGCACCGACCGCATAGGCGGCGATCGCCATCCCCTCCAGCAGCCGGTGCGGGTCGCTCTCCAGCACGCTCCGGTCCATGAAGGCGCCGGGATCGCCCTCGTCGGCGTTGCACACCAGATAGCGGGGCCCGGGGGGCTGGAGGGCCACCGTGTCCCACTTCAGCCCGGTGGGATAGCCCGCCCCGCCGCGGCCCCGCAGACCGCTGCGGCGCACCTCGTCGCGCACCTGCTCGGGGCTGAGCTCGAGCAGGCAGCGCCGCAGCTGCCCGTAGGCCCCCTGGGCCATGGCGTCGTCGATGGATTCCGGATCCACCCGGCCGCAGCCCTCCAGCACCACCGCCTTCTGGAGGGCGAAGAAGGGCTCCCCCAGATCGAGGCGGTGCCCGGCGAGGGTGGCGGTCTCGTCGGCGCCGGCGGCGGCGGCCACCAGCTCGCCGGCATGCTCCGGCGGCACGCCGCCGTAGAGCACCGTGCCGTCGGGGCCGTCACGGGCCACCAGAGGACCGCGGCCGCAGAGGCGCAGGCAGCCCACCGGCTTGATCGCCAGGTTCTCGGCGCAGGCATCGCCGCAGGCATCCCGCAGGGCGTGGAGCAGGGCCTCGCTGCCGGCCGAGCGGCAGCCGCTGGCGGAACAGCAGCGGAGCAGACGGGTGTCGCTCATCGTGCCCCTGTGGCGGTGGGCATGCCGGTGGCATCGAGGCGGCGGTCCAGTTCCTCCGGATCGTCGATGGGCAGCTTCGTGGCGAGCTCGCCGTCCACCACCAGCACCGGCGCCTGGCCGCAGGCCCCCAGGCAGCTCACGTGCTGCACCGCCCACTCGCCGTTGCCGGCCGGATCGTCGAGGCGCACCCCCAGCCGCTCCTCCAGGTGGGCGGCCAGGTCGGCGCCCCCCTTCACGAAGCAGGCGGTGCCGAGGCAGACGGCGCAGCGGTGGGCGGTGGGGGCCTCGAGGCGGAACAGGTGGTAGAAGCTGGCCACGCCGTGGACGCGGCTGAGCGGCAGCTGCAGCCCCCGCGCCACCTGCTCGAGCGCCTCGAGGGGCAGATAGCCGTGGATCTCCTGCACCTGGTGCAGCACCTCGATCAGGGCGTCGGCGCGGCCGCCGTTGCGGCGCACCACCTGGTCGATGCGGCGGCGGGCGATCTCGGCGGCGGACAGGGAGGCGGCGGGGGCCTTCGCCCCGCGTTCCCGGGTGCCGGTGGGCATCGGCCTAAGGCATCTCCAACTCCTTGCTAGCGGCCACGGAGGGAAAGGTCAGCCCGGTCCCGGGATCCGCACACAGCCTCCGGGCAGGGGCGCAGCCGGCAGGGCCGGAAGGGTCGGGCATGGATAGGTTGCAGTCGTGACCCGGAGACGGAGGCAGCCGTGGAGACGATGCTGCTGCGGCGCATCTGCGATCTCTCCAAGCAACCCGAGCCGCTCGTGCCGGCCGAGGTGGAACGGCCGGTGGCGGGCGCCGGGGAGGTGCTGGTGCGGGTGTCGGTCTGCGGCGTGTGCCACACCGAGCTCGACGAGATCGAGGGCCGCACGCCGCCGCCGCGCCTGCCGGTGATCCCCGGCCATCAGATCGTCGGCCAGGTGGCGGAGGTGGGCGACGGCGTCGAGGACCTGCGGCGGGGAGACCGGGTGGGCATCGCCTGGATCCATTCGGCCTGCGGCCATTGCCGCTACTGCCGCTCCGGCCGCGAGAATCTCTGCGCCGACTTCGTGGCCACGGGCCGGGACGTGGACGGCGGCTACGCCGCCTATGCCACGGTTCCGGCCGCCTTCGCCCACCGCCTGCCGGAGGAGCTCGACGACGCCGCGGTGGCTCCGCTGCTGTGCGCCGGCGCGATCGGCTACCGCTCCCTGCGGCTTTCGGGCCTGGAGGACGGCGAGACGCTGGGCCTCACCGGCTTCGGCGCCTCGGGCCACCTGGTGCTTCAGATGGTGCGGCATCGCTTTCCCCACACCCGGGTGGCGGTGTTCGCCCGCAGCGAACGGCAGCGGGCCTTCGCGCTGGCGCTGGGGGCCCACTGGGCCGGCGGCATCGACGACGTGCCGCCGGAACCGCTGCGGGCGGTGATCGACACCACGCCGGCCTGGCGGCCGGACGTGGCCGCCCTGGGCCGGCTCGAACCCGGCGGCCGGCTGGTGATCAACGCCATCCGCAAGGAGGACGGCGACAAGCGGGCCCTGCTGGACCTCGACTATCCCCGCGATCTGTGGCTCGAGAAGGAGATCCGCTCGGTGGCGAACGTGACCCGCGCCGACGTGCGCAAGTTCCTCGCGCTGGCCGCCGCGATGGGGCTCCGTCCCGAGGTGAGGGAGTTCCCCCTCGCCCAGGCGAACCGGGCATTGCGGGAACTGCGCTCCGGCCACGGCCGGGGGGCGCTGGTGCTCCGCGTCGGGGAGGGCTAGACGGGCATGAGGGGTCTCGATCCGGTTCAGGGCGCAGGCGGTGGGACACGGCAGGACACCGGCAACGGGCACAGGCGCTGGGTCGTGCGGCTGGTGCTGGTGGTGCTGGTGGTGCTGCTGGTGGCGGGATTCTTCCTCTTCGATCTGCAGCGGTTCCTGAGCCTGGAGGCGCTGCAGCGGGCGCGCGGCACACTGCTGGAATGGCGCCGCCAGGCACCGCTGCAGACGGCGGGCGGCTTCATGGCGGTGTATGTGCTCGTCACCGCCCTCTCCCTGCCGGGAGCGGCGGTGCTCACCCTCGCCGGCGGCGCGATCTTCGGTCTGGCGCTCGGCACCCTGCTGGTGTCCTTCGCCTCCAGCCTCGGCGCCCTGGCGGCCTTCCTGGTGGCCCGCACCCTCCTGCGCGACTGGGTGGCGCAACGGTTCTCCCGCCAGCTGGAACCGGTGGCGCGGGGCGTCCGCCGTGACGGGGTGCTCTACCTGCTCACCCTGCGGCTGGCTCCGGTCTTTCCCTTCTTTCTGGTGAATCTGCTCATGGCCCTCACCCCGATGCGGGCGGGGTCCTTCTACCTCACCAGCCAGATCGGCATGCTCCCCGGCACGCTGGTGTACGTGAATGCCGGCACCCAGCTGGCCCGGCTCGAGGGGCTGTCCGGAATCCTCTCGCCACCGGTGCTGGCCTCGCTGGGGCTCCTGGCGGCCTTCCCCTGGATCGGCCGCTGGGCCGTGCGGCGATGGCAGCTGTGGCGTCGCTACCGCGCCTGGTCGCGACCGCGCCGCTTCGACCGGAACGTGATCGTGATCGGCGCCGGCGCCGCCGGACTGGTGGCCTCCTACGTGGCTGCGACGCTGCGGGCCAAGGTGACCCTGATCGAGGCGAACGCGATGGGCGGCGACTGCCTCAACACCGGCTGCGTGCCCAGCAAGGCCCTGATCGCCTCGGCCCGGCTGGCCAAGCGCATGCGCCAGGCGGACCGCTACGGCCTCGATCCGGTGGATCCGCAGCCGCCGATCCGCCGGATCCTGGCGCGGGTGGAACGGAAGATCGCAACGGTGGCCCCGAACGACAGCGTGGAGCGCTACGAGGGCCTGGGGGTGGAAGTGGTGCAGGGCCACGGACGCCTGATCGATCCCTGGACGGTGGCGATCCGGCTGGCGGACGGCAACGAACGGCGGCTCACCGGCCGCGGCATCGTGCTGGCGACTGGCGCCGAACCCGTGCTGCCGGATCTGCCCGGCCAGGACGAGGTGCCGCTGCTCACCAGCGAGACGATCTGGGGATGGCTGCGTCGCTGCCCGGTGGATCAGCCCCGGCTGGTGGTGCTGGGCGGCGGACCGATCGGCTGCGAGCTGGCCCAGGCGCTGGCCCAGCTGGGTCTTTCCGTGACCCAGGTGCAGCGCGACGACCGCCTCCTGCCCCGGGAGGACGCCGAGGTGGCGGCGGCCGTGCGCCGGGGTCTCGAGGGCGACGGGGTGCGGCTGCGGATGGAGACCGAGGTGCTGGGGTTCGGCCGGGGGGAGGACGGCAGCGCCGTGGTGCGGACCAAGGGCCGGCAGGGAGAGGAGGCGATCCGCTGCGATGCGGACCTGTGCGCCTTCGGCCGCCGCGCCAGGCTGGAGGGCTACGGGCTGGAGAAGCTGGGCATTCCCACCGACGGGACGATCGCCGTGGACGACCATCTCCAGACGATCTATCCGAACATCACCGCGGCCGGTGATGTGGCGGGCCCGTTCCAGTTCACCCACGCCGCCTCCCACCAGGCCGGCAGCGCCGTGCTCAACGCCCTCTTCGGCGACCTGTACCGCTTCGGCTGCGACCAGCGCGTGATCCCCCGCACCACCTTCACCGATCCCGAGGTGGCCACGGTGGGACTCACCGAAGAGGAGGCGGCGGAAGAGGGAAGGGCGGTGGAGGTGACCCGCTTTCCACTGGAGGAACTCGACCGGGCGGTGGTGGCCGAGGCCCGTGAAGGCTTCGTGAAGGTGCTCACCCCGCCCGGGCAGGACACGATCCTGGGGGCGACGGTGGTCGGCGAGCGGGCCGGCGAGGTGCTGGCCGAACTGGTGCTGGCGATGCGCTGGGGGCTGGGGCTGGGCAAGGTCTTCAGCACCGTCCACGCCTATCCCACCTTCAGCGAGGCGAACCGCTCCGTGGCCGGTGCATGGCGGAGAAACCATGCGCCGCGGCGGCTGCTCGACCTGCTGGAGCGGTTCCACGCATTGCGGCGGGGCGGCTGAAGATGGAACCGCGCCGGCCGCGCCGCTGCCGCCCCACCCCCGGACTCCGATGACCACGACCAACCCCGCCGGCCGGATCGAACCGGACCTCAGCGAAGCCGACCAGGTGAGCGGAGCGGTGCGCCAGTACTACGGCTCCACCCTCACGGGCAGCGCCGATCTGCGCACCGACGCCTGCTGCGACGCCACCGCGCTGCCGGCGGCCCTGCGGCCCCTGCTGGGCAGGATCCACCCCGAGGTGCTGGACCGGTACTACGGCTGCGGCCTGGTGGTGCCGCCGCTGCTGGAGGGATTGCGGGTGCTGGACCTGGGCTGCGGCAGCGGCCGGGACGTGTACCTCCTCGCCCAGCTGGTGGGGCCCGGCGGTGAGGTGGTGGGCGTGGACATGACCCCGGAACAGCTGGCGGTGGCGGAACGGCACCGCCGGCACCACGCCGAGCGGTTCGGCTACGCCAATGTGCGGTTCCTCGAGGGGAGGATCGAGCGGCTGGAGGCCCTGCCGCTGGAGGCCGGCGGGTTCGACCTGGTGGTGTCGAACTGCGTGCTCAACCTCTCCACCGACAAGCCCGCGGTGCTGGCGGGCGTGCGGCGCCTGCTCAGGCCGGGCGGTGAATTCTTCTTCGCCGATGTCTACACCGACCGGCGGGTGCCGGCAGAGTTCCGGCGGGATCCGGTGCTCAGCGGCGAGTGTCTGGCCGGGGCGCTCTACTGGAACGACTTCCTGCGGCTGGCACGGGCCGCCGGCTTCGCCGACCCACGGCTGGTGAATGATCGGCCGCTCAGGATTCAGGATGCGGAGGTGGCCGCCCGGGTCGCGCCGGTCCGGTTCTTCTCCGCCACCTATCGACTCTTCGCCATCGAGGAACTGGAGGATGCCTGCGAGGACCACGGCCAGGCGGTGATCTACCGGGGCACGATCGAGGGGCATCCCCACGATCTCCCCTTCGACAGGCACCACCGCATCGAGACGGGCAGGGTCTTTCCGGTGTGCGGCAACACCTTCCGGATGCTGCGGGAGAGCCGCTACGCCCCCCACTTCACCTTCCTGGGTGACTTCCACCGGCACTACGGCCTGTTCCCCGGCTGTGGCGGAACGCTGCCCTTCGATGCCACCGGAGCTGGAGAAGGGACAAGCGGCTCCGGTGGCTCCTGCTGCTGAAGGTCTTCAGACGGCTGCGGCCCACATCTGCGCCTGCTCGGCATGGGCCGCGTCGAAGAAGCGCGTGTCGGCCTGCAGAAACCGGGAAGCGAGCTTCTGCGCCATCTTCTGCCAGCCCGCATCCCCCAGAACCGCCACCCTCCGGGGCGCGCGGCGATGTTCGCGCACCAGGGAAAGGTGGTCGCCGAGGGCAGCGAGCCCTGTCCAGCCATCGAACTGACGCAGATCGATGAGCAGTCGCACCGGGGCTGTCGTGCTGCTCATCAGCTGCGTGAGCTCCTCGTCGATGCCGTCATAGGCGCTGGGCTCGAGGCGGCCGATCAGCTGCACCCGGATCACCCCATCCTGCTGGTCGAGGTGGATGGTGCCGAGCGATTCGGCAAGCCACAGGCGTGCCTCCTCCTCCCCACCGAGGCCGAACAGCCGCACCGGGCAGGGAAGCAGCGGGGCCATGGCAGCCACCGCCGCCCGCAGCCAGCCCACCTCACTCACCACGGCGATGCGCTCGAACCCCCGCCAGTGACGCAGTCCGGCGAGGGTGTCCTCCCAGGCGGCGGGAAGGCTGTAGGCCTCGAAGGCCTCACCGAACCGCATCATCAGCTTCACCCTGTCGTGCTCCTCGATCGCCCTCTCCAACGCGGGCACGAGCACCTCGTCGTAGTCCTGCTTCGAAACGGTGCCACTGAGGGAGAAACCAAGCGTTCCCTCGGGCAGCCCCTGAATGATCTCGATCATGTCCTGACCCTCAACGCTGCATGGACAGGCTAGACACGGCTCCGGGATGGACAGGGCCGAAGGCCGCAGCGAATGGCGGGAATCGTCACTTCCCGGTTTCCCCTGGGAGCTACTATTTCTCCATCAACGCTTTTTCGGGGACACCATGCTTACCGGTTCCGATCTGCTCGCCAAGGTCAAGGAGATGGGGGACGCCAGCAAGAGCGACCTCGTCCGCTCCTGTGGTTACGTATCCACCAAGAAGGACGGCAGCGAGCGTCTCAACTTCACCGCCTTCTATGAAGCCCTGCTCGAGGCCAAGGGGGTGAGCCTCGGCAACGGCCACGCCGCCGGCGGGGGCCGGGGCGGCCGCAAACTGAGCTACATCACCAAGGTCCAGTTCAACGGCAACCTGCTGGTGGGCAAGGCCTACACCGCCCAGCTCGGCCTGGAGCCCGGTGACGAGTTCGAGATCAAGCTCGGCCGCAAGCAGATCCGCCTGGTTCCGGTCGGAGGGAGCGACGAGGAGGAGTGATCCTCCACGCGAGGTCAGAAGCTTCGGGGGTGTTCAACTCCAGCCCCGTTCCGTATCTTGCGGGGGCACCGGCCATCCCCGCTCCCTCCTCGTGTCGCCATGAAGGTTCCGGCCCTGGCCCTTTCCCTCACCATCGGGGTCGCGCTGATCGGCCCGGCGGCTCCCGCCCGGGCCGGGGTCATCTCCAACCTGCTGGGCACGGCGGCGGAAACCGTCCAACCCGGCACTGGTGGGGTGGTGCGCAGCGGCTGGGGACTGCTGCGGGGAGTCGGCAGGGCCGTGATTCCCCGGCGGCGACGTCAACGCCCTGCTCCAGCACCCACAGCCTCCACCCCGAAGTCCCGTCCCCCGAGGAACGTCCCCTCCGTCGCACCTCCAACGGAAGACATCGAAGCCGTATCCGCGGAGCCACAGGTACTCGCTGAATCTCCGCCGCGTCGGGCACTTCAGACGGCGGCGAGGGACCCAAAGCCATCCGGTCCGTCGGTTGCCCACCATGAACAGCTCACCATGGAGGATCTTCTGGTAGCCCCTCCGCCGCCCCCCGGTGCCGAGGGCCCGTGATCGAGACGATCCACTTCGCCACCCGCAGGGAGCAGGAACTGGTGGACATCACCCGGCCGGTTCAGGATGTGGTGCACCACAGCGGCATCCGCGACGGTCTGGTGAATGTCTATGCCCAGGGCGCCACGGCAGCGGTGATGATCCAGGAGAACTGGGACGAGAGCGTTCAGGAGGATGTGCTCGATTTCCTGAGGCGGCAGATTCCCAAGGGCGTGTGGCGCCACGATGCCCAGGACGGCAACGGCGATGCCCATCTCAAGGCCGGGCTCGTGGGCCCCTCCGAATCGATCCCACTGATCGGCGGCAGCCTGGGGCTTTCCCGCTGGCAGAACATCTTCTTCTGCGAATTCGACGGCCCCCGCAGCGACCGCAGCGTGGTGGTGACGGTGCTGGCAGACGGATAGGAGTTTCTCACAGCACTGAGCAGTCACCCGTCCCGATGGCTGGTTTCGCCCGCCGATTCCGTAAAACTGGCCACCGAATCCCAAACGGGTGAAGCCGGGAGTGCCTGAGGCGGCTGACCATGCGGCTTGCCTGCATCGATGACCCAGAGATGGTCCCGTGAAAGGAGCCCCTGGCCAGCGGTATCACCACAAGAGGAGGAGTGAATCGCAGAAGTCAGAAGCGACTGCCGGTTTCACCTCCTCCCCTGAAGGGCCTCCGGAGGTGTGCAGAGATCCAGGGAAAGGATATGGGACCAGTGCTCATCGATAGGGGGCCAGCCCGAAGCCCTCCGCCTGGCTGGGGCTCATCGGGGTGGGCATGGCCCGGCCGATCGCGGGCCCGCCCCCGACGGGTGATCTCCCCCGTCCTGCTCCGAGGCGGGACAGCATGGCTCCACAGCCGCCGGCGCCACGGATGGCGGCATCGAGCCGCTGAAGGGGAATGGCCTGGCCCCAGCCGGGCTGCCAGCCCCTGCTCACGCCGAAGGCCTGCAGCCTGCGGCGGGCTTCATCACGGCTGATCATGCCGCTGCGCAGCTGGCAGGTGGCCACCGCCAGGCTGGCCACCTGCGCGCCCTGCACCTGGTCTGGGACCGGCAGGCGCCGGAACGGGCCCGGTACCCGGCGGGGGGCAGGTGTCGGCAGCGGTGCCGAAAACAGGCCCGGACCCAGGGTGGGGGCCTGCATCGGTCCCCCGTAGCCACCGCCCAGCTGGGAGAGGGCGGCCATGGCGAGCTGCAGCAGGAGCTGGTTCATGGCTGGAATGGGGAGGATGGCGTGCAGTAGCGGTCGAACAGCTGCAGCACCTGTTCGGGCGGAAGCTGGGCGGTGTAGCGGGCCTCGAGTTCCGCCAGCTGCTGTCCCCTGGGGTAAGACTGCAGGGAACGCAGATCGTTCGGGGAATCACTGGCCAGGGTTCTGGCCATCGACTGCCGGTGATGCCGATGGGTGATCGAGCCTCCGGCGCAGGCCTGCATCCGGTGGGTGGCCTCATGGGCCAGGGTGTTCCATACCGCTGCCGGGGTGCGGTGGGCCCGGCAGATCACGATGGTGTCGTTGCCGGAGTGATACAGACCCTGGAGACCGCGGCGGGGACAGTTCCGCTGGACCACCGTCACGCCGGCGGAGGCGAGGCGGGCGCGGAGGGCATCGATGGCCTGCCAGGTGGTGGCGGAAGCAGGAGCGCCGGTGGCGGCCATCACACTGCTGAGCACTACTGAAGCGGCACACAAGCGCGACAGACCCACCGATGCGGCGCCGACTCCAGCAGCAGACGAGCGGGGTGGGGGCTGCATCGCATCCACGGTTCGCGATTCCTTCTCTCAGAATCCGCCTGCAACACGATCGGCGCTTCCCCCATTCAGGGGATTGCTCAACGAAAGAGGTTCTGTGCAAGGGGAAGTGATGTGTGGGTCAACCCGGTTGCGTGAACCCATGGCCACTGCCTTGCCTGTTCACTGGAGGGAATCCGGCAAGGTCGGCCTGAGGTGATCGATGATCGCGGCAGCCCGTTGGCGATGGCGTTCGTCCGTGAATGAATCGTCGAGATAGGTCGACAATGCCTTGAAAAGCACGAGACGCGTGCCAAGACTGAGACCACTCAGATGTGCAATGTCCTCGGGGGAGAGGTGAAAGGAGACGGTCATGGGGCTGACTCCAGAGAGCGATCAGGCGGATTGTTCAGGGTGTTGCAAGTCCAAAGGGAAACCTGAACTACTTTAGGGTGATCGTCACTGCCAGCGTGCAACCAGAAACCACCTGTCCCCTTGGCCCTTACGCCACAGGATTCCCGCTCATCGACTCCTGCATTGATGATGGTGGATCCACCACTTCGTTCCAAAAGGTTTTTTTCATGCAGCACGAGGGCTGCTCATTGACCGGGGTCGACCGAGGCGATTCAGTCCCTCCAGACCGGGCCCGGTTGTGAACCCTGGTGCTGCCGATCGCTGAAGGATCCCGTGAGAATGCTCGCCCAGTTCACCAACGACCACAACATCTTCGGGCCTGACCCCGTGCGGGCGTCACGGCACAGCTAGGCTCACGTTCTCGCTGATCCTCGCAGGAAGCCGCGCGTGGCCCAGCCCCTCAGCCAGCAGCACCGCAGCGGCAAGAAGGAAGAAGCCGTGGTGGCTTCGGCGCAGCAACTGTTCGAGCGCACACTGGTGGCGGTGGATGGCCGCATGGTGGGGTCGGTGGCTGCGCTGAAGGCGCCCCACCGGAGAGAGGTGGCGAACTACGGCGAGCTGTTCGTTCGGGACAATGTGCCCGTGATGATCTATCTGCTGCTGCAGAGGAAATTCAGCATCGTTCAGCATTTTCTGGAGGTATGCCTTGAACTTCAGAGCAACAGCTATCAGACCCGCGGAGTCTTTCCCACCAGCTTCGTGGAGACCGAGGGGAAATTGCTCGCCGATTACGGGCAGCGCTCGATCGGCCGGATCACCTCCGTGGATGCCAGCCTGTGGTGGCCGATCCTCTGCTGGCTCTACGTGAAACGCAGTGGGGACACCGTCTTCGGCACCAACCAGGGAGTACAGCGCGGTGTGCAGTTGCTACTCGATCTGGTGTTGCACCCCACGTTTCAGGGCACTCCCGTGCTCTTCGTTCCCGACTGCGCCTTCATGATCGATCGACCCATGGATGTGTGGGGTGCTCCTCTGGAGGTGGAGGTGCTCCTGTACGGGTGCCTGCGCAGTTGTTGCCAACTCATGGAACTCGCCCAGAAGCACAGTGTGAGTCGCCTGCTGAATCAGCGGATCACCCTCACCCGACAGTGGATCCGTGACCTGCGCTCCTACCTGCTGAAGCATTACTGGGTCACGAGCAAGACCCTGCAGGTGTTGCGGCGACGTCCGACCGAGCAATACGGCGAAGACCAGTATCAGAATGAGTTCAATGTTCAGCCACAGGTGATCCCCCCCTGGCTCCAGGAGTGGCTGGAGCAGCGAGGGGGATACCTGATCGGCAACATGCGCACCGGCCGGCCGGACTTTCGTTTCTACAGTCTCGGAAATTCGCTGGCCGCCCTGTTCGGCCTCATCACGCCCCCGCAGCAACGGGCCCTCTTCCGGCTTGTTCTGCACAACCGCAAGGACCTCATGGCCAGGATGCCGATGCGGATCTGCCACCCTCCGCTGGACAGGGAGGAGTGGGCAAACAAGACCGGCTCGGACCCGAAGAACTGGCCGTGGAGTTACCACAACGCCGGCCACTGGCCGAGCATCCTCTGGGTGTTCGCGGCTGCCTCCCTGCTCCACGAACGCCAGCACCCCGAAGGAGATGTGTTGCTGATGGGAAAGATGCGCGCCTGCCTGGAGCAGTGCTATCGGATGCAGTTGGTTGAATTACCCCGCCAGCAGTGGGCCGAATATTTCGACGGACCCACGGGAACATGGGTGGGGCAGCAGGCCCGCACCTACCAGACCTGGACCATTGTGGGTTTTCTGCTGCTGCATCATTTCCTCAGGGTGAACACCGAGGATGTGGCTGTGCTGGCCATCTGAAGCGGGTCGCCTGCTGATGCTGGTCCGATTCCGGGGAGACAGTGGTCCATCTCCTGCCAGAGCAGTTCGCCCCGCTTGGCGGAGACGTCGAAGGAGCGTTGGTGCAGATCGCGGACCATGGTGCGAAGGGCGGCGGTGATGTGGGCTTGATCCGCCTCACTCCACTGGGGAGGCGTGGAAGTCCATCCTGGCTGGCGGGCCGTCAGCCGCTGGAGAGGGTCGGACTACTGAATGGAAAGATCGATGTTGTAGCCGACTGTCTTACCAGCATCTTTGTCATTACCCATGAGATACACCCGGATAGTATACACACCGCTTGCGGGAAGGGTGACAATGGCGGTCTTGTCAATATCAGAGCTGCCGATGTAGATAGCTGGGCCATCACTTCCGGGCGGTAGGATATTGAAATAAGCGGATCCGTTCCCGTTGGTGCCGGAGACCGAAAGCTCTGCAAAAAGTTTCTGCCCCCTGTTGGCCCGCAGTTTGTAGTCAAAGTATTCCCTGCCGGTGATGGTGCCACTCACCATCGTCCCGTAGTTTCCAGGCTTGAATTGCACATCAGCCGACATCTGAGCTGAAACGGGAGCTGCTGAAGGAAATCCGCCCAGAACAAGCGCCAATCCAGCCGAAACCAAGGTTTTCTTCATGTGCTTGTTTTTGAGCGCAACAGCACAGTTGTACGTGTCAGCCTTGGGGAGGCGCAAGACGCCCGAAGCTAGCTACTGACAATTTGAAGAGCTCCACACTCAAGCCCCGCCTCGCGGCCTGCATGAATCAGCGGCAGGCTGGGTAGCAGGGCATCACCGCTGAAACGGCAAGCAGCAGGAATCGGTAGGGCGGGCGGGATCGAAAGCCGTTCCACAATGGGCACAGGAGATGGAGGAATTCATGATCAGGTTCTGTTCAGACGAATTTACTCTTCGGATGCTGCCGCAGCGACGATCAACTGTTCGGCCAGCTTGTCCGGATCGGCGATGGCGTCGATGCCTGGCCCAGCCGCGCCAAGAAGCTGCGGATTGACGCAAAGGTTGGCAAGCATCTGGGCGAGGAAGTTGTCGTTGTACAACCCCAACGCAGGATCCAACCTGCCCTTTCTGCCGCCAATACTCCAGCGAATCACCCCGGCTGGATCGGTGACCAGCACGGCGGGGCGCTGCGGCAGGCCACGCTGGATCTCGGAAGGATCCCGGCTCGAGAACAAGGCTTCCGCCTCGTCGGTGCTGCAGCGGATCAGGTGAGCAACCTCGGCGACCGGTCGAAGACGGCGAAGGACTTCATCCGTGGGGGGAGTTTCCGGCGGCAATCCCCAGCTCTGGGGTTGCCAATCCACGTCGAGGGCGATCGAAACCCCTCCCGGGATGGCACGCCTGAGAACCATGCGAAGAACCTGCTGGCCCGTGGAGTCGATCAAAGCATTGCTTGAAATCAACAGCCAGAACGAATCCGTGATCTGCGGAAGGAGTTCCTCAGTCAATCCAGCCGGTGTACGACTGGAGGCTTGGTTGAGGGCGCTCGAAAAATCGACGACGGTAGAACTTGACTGGAAAGATCGAATTGAAGTGGTGGTCATGAGAATATCTGTATAGGGTAGAAAGCGAAGGTTTCTGTCGGCCACGAAAGCATCTGATGTGCATCATTGCCGGTCCTGCCTGCTCTGAAGAGCTTCAAACCTCTCAGACAGCTCCTGCAGAAGTTCCTCCGTCTGCTTCCGGAGCATGTCCGAGTTTTCCTCCGTGACCTCCTGTAGCTGATCCAGTTGCGAAACGGCTTCATCGCGGGCTGCAGTGAGGTTCTGAATCTGCCGCTGTGTTTCATCTCGAACCGCATCGGCAGCTTGCTGCATCCCATGCTGGAGATTTTCAATCTGCATGGACCAGGCAGTGACCAATTCCCTGCCCGTGCGAAGAATGGTCTCGTTGCCACGGCTGCGTGCCTGAGCATTGGCAGCATTGGAGGTCGTGGAAGGTTGTTGAGCGGTGGAGTGTGTCATAGATGGTAATCAGCGACGAATCGATCATGGAAGCGCCCAGAGCCTGCTCTACGCCCGAGCGACAAGCGATGTGCGCATCTGTTGAAGTCAGTATAACACTCATGCCTGAGCTGTCAACACTCAGGCCCTGCATCTGCCGGGTTTCGCGTGTGTTCAAAAAAGCCGGGATCCATTGTCTCCGTTGCCATCTTGCGCTTCTTCCAGGTGTGATTTTGAGGGGCTCGGATTCGCCTCGACCGGGAGCAGGACGCCGGCATCGACGGCGGAGGACAGGACCGGGCCCCGCTCCGGGGCTCAGCCGCCCCGACACTTCTCACCAGTGCGGTTGAGGGTGG
>CAZVPB010000031.1:0-16009 GCA_964628165.1 uncultured Cyanobium sp. | reverse complement strand
CACACCTTCATCGCCACCAGCGACATCCACCTCGAGCACAAGCTCCGCAAGAGCCGGGCCGAGGTGCTCGAGATCACCGCCGAGATGGTGGCCTATGCCCGCAGCCTGGTGGACGACGTGGAGTTCTCCTGCGAGGACGCCGGCCGCAGCGATCCGGAATTCATGCACCAGGTGATCGAGGCGGCGATCGGGGCCGGCGCCACCACCATCAACATCCCCGATACGGTCGGCTACGCGACGCCGTCCGAGTTCGGCGAGCTGATCGAGGGAATCAACCGGTCCGTCCCCAACATCGACGAGGCCGTCATCTCCGTGCACGGCCACAATGACCTCGGCCTCGCGGTGGCCAATTTCCTCGAGGCGGTGAAGCACGGAGCCCGCCAGCTGGAATGCACGATCAACGGGATCGGTGAGCGGGCCGGCAACGCCTCCCTGGAGGAACTGGTGATGGCGCTGCACGTCCGCCGCAGCTATTTCAACCCCTTTCTGGGCCGTCCGACCGACAGCAGCGCTCCCCTGACCGCGGTCCGCACCGAGGAGATCACCAAGACCTCGCGGCTCGTCTCCAACCTCACCGGCATGGCGGTGCAGCCCAACAAGGCGATCGTGGGGGCCAACGCCTTTGCCCACGAGTCGGGCATCCACCAGGACGGCGTGCTGAAGAATCGCCTCACCTACGAGATCATCGACGCCCGCACCGTCGGTCTGGCCGACAACCGCATCTCCCTCGGAAAGCTCTCGGGCCGCAGCGCCTTCCGCGCCCGCCTGGAGGAGCTTGGGTATCAGCTCGACCGCGATGGCCTCGACGACGCCTTCGCCCGCTTCAAGGAACTGGCCGACCGCAAGCGGGAGATCACCGACCGCGATCTGGAGGCGATCGTGAGCGAGCAGGTGCAGCAGCAGGACGCCCCCCATTTCGTTCTGCGGCGGGTCCAGGTGAGCTGCGGTACCGGCCTGCTCCCCACCGCCACGGTCACCCTCTGCACCGGCGACGGGGAGGAGCACCACGACGCCGCCATCGGCACCGGTCCGGTCGATGCGGTCTGCCGGGCCCTCAACCGGCTCGCCCAGGTGCCCAACGACCTCATCGAGTTCAGCGTCAAGTCGGTCACCGAGGGCATCGATGCCATGGGTGAGGTGACGATCCGCCTGCGCCACCAGGGAGTCCTCTACTCCGGCCATGCCGCCGACACCGACATCGTGGTGGCCGCCGCCCAGGCCTTCGTGAATGCCCTCAACCGCCTCGTGGCCGGTGCCCGGCGGGCACCGCTGCACCCCCAGAAGACTCCCCTCCCCCTGGCGGAGCTGCCGCGCCTGTGAGATCGGCCCCCCTGCGTGCCGCGCTGCAGCTGGTGCTGCTGCTGCTGGTGGCGCTGCTCATGCTGCTGCCCCTTCTCTGGCTGGTGAGCACCTCCCTCAAGGGACCCGCCGAGAACATCTTCTCCAGTCCGCCGGCCCTTCTTCCCGCCGAGCCGAGCCTCGAGGCCTACTGGCGGCTCTTCGCCGACAACCCCCTGGGCACCTACCTGCTCAACAGCACGATCGTGAGCGGGCTCGCGGTGCTGGCCAACCTGCTCTTCTGCTCCCTGGCCGCCTATCCCCTCGCCCGCATGCGTTTCGCCGGCCGGGGCCTGGTGCTGGCCCTGGTGGTGGCCACGATCCTCATCCCCTTCCAGGTGGTGATGATTCCCCTCTACCTGCTCATGGTGCGGATCGGGCTGCGCAACACCCTCTGGGCGCTGGTCCTTCCCCAGGCGGCCACGGCCTTCGGCATCTTTCTCCTGCGCCAGAGCTTCCTGGGGGTGCCGGTGGAGCTGGAGGAAGCGGCCCGGATCGACGGCTGCGGCACCCTCGGCAGCTGGTGGAACGTGATGATTCCCGCCGCCCGCGCCGACCTCATCACCCTGGCGATGTTCGTGTTCATCGGCACCTGGAGTGATTTTCTCTGGCCGTTGATCATTCTCGACGACCCTGCCCTCTACACCCTCCCCCTGGGGCTCCAGCAGCTGGCCAGCAGCTTCTCCCTCGACTGGCGCCTGGTGGCGGCCGGATCGGTGGTCTCGATCCTGCCCGTGCTGTTCCTCTTCGTGCTGCTGCAGCGGTTCATCCTCCCCAGCGCCCGCGGTGATGCCGTGAAGGGCTGAAACCGCCCTCGACCGCCTCTCAGGGCCGCGTCGGCTCCACGAGGGGCGGCAGGGGAGGGGGCTCCGGCTCGGGCGCCGTTGAACCGGGCGGGGGAAGCGGTGATGGCGGCGGCTGGCGACCGGGTGGCAGGGCAGGCGGAGCCAGGGTCTCCCGCCGCCGGGCCGCCTCCCGCTCCGCCTCCAGCCTGCTCCAGTCGTCCAGACGTTCCTCGAGATCCCTCAGTTGCTCCACCGTGACGCGCAGCTGCTGCTCGAGGATGGCGGTGCGGCCGAGCGCGTCGTTGCCCTCCAGCTGCTGCAGGCGCTGTTCCTGCTCCGCCAGCCTGCGGCCCAGCTCCCTGGTGCGCCACAGGCTCACCCCGAAGAGCACCGCCAGCAGGCTGGCGAACGCGATCAGCCACCACGTCCCCCATCCGGACCGCTCCGCGGGGTCGGAGCCTGTCGGGGTCATTCCTGCTCCCCTCCGCTGAGGGGCGGCCTGCCGCTGTGGCGTTCGGCCGCCGCCTGCAGCAGTTCGTCGCTGGTGGCCTGGTACACCCTCTCCGCCTGGTCCGTGCTGCTGCCGATGCAGGTCATGCCCAGCTTGCCGAATTCGGAGAGGCAGCCGAGCAGGTGAAACACGCTCCCGCGCAGGCGGGCCGGGTCGAAATGCAGGCCCGCCTCGGCCACGATGTCGATCAGATCCACGGGCATGAGGCCCCGCAGCCGCGCATCGCAGAAATTGTCGGTGGCGACGTAGTGGAGCGGCACGCCGGTGGGGGACATGTAGAGGCCCGTGTCCGGATCGAGGCTTCCCGCCGTGATCGCGTTCAGTGCCATGTACGGATGGGTCGTGCCCCCCTGCCGCAGGTTCACCTCGATCGCCTGGAGATCCCAGCGGCCCCCGAGGCGCCGGGCGATGAAATCCACGGCGTAGCGCTCGAGGGCCCCCTCCGCGGCCAGGGCCTCCCCCACCGCCATGCCGTGGCGCATGAGGTCCCGGCGGTAGGCGGGATCGGCGGGAAAGCGACAGCCGAGATAGGTCTGGCCGGAGGAACCGCCGAGGATCTGTTCATGGGTGGAGATCACCTCGGCGGTTCCCTGTCCCCGGCCTCCCCCCGGGTGGATGGTGCCCTGCACGCTGGGCGAGCTGCAGGCTTCGCCCCCCTCCAGCCAGGCCTCCGCCAGGGCCCCCTGCTCCTTCAGCATCTGCCGCCACTGGCGGGAGGGCATGGGCAGCCTCTCCACCGCCTCCCGCACCCGACGCCGGCGGCCCCGTCCGTCCATCTCCGCCAGGGCGAGGGGGGCGAGGTCGAGGGGGGCATTCCCCTCGCCGCTGAAGCCGTGGTTGAGCTTCACCACGCAGCGCCCCAGCCCGGGATGGTCCTCCCACAGCTGCGTCACCGCCTCCACCAGATCCTCCAGGTTGTGCACCAGGTCGCTGCCGGGCGGGTGGGGCACGCCGCAGCGGGCGAAGAGTTCCCGGCTCCCCGCCTTGCTGCCCCACCAGCCGAGGGCCGGATCGGTGCCGAGGAGCGGCACCTGGAGCCGCTCGGAGAGTTCCTTCTCGAGGTCGGTGACCACGAAGCAGGTGATGAAGCTGCGGCCCGGCCGCAGCAGTTCCGCGATCCGCCCCAGCAGGGAGGGGCGCTCCAGCAGCTTCTCGGTGAGGGGGCGGCTGGAGGCGTCGTCGGTGTCAAAGAGGTGAAGCCGACGCCGGGCATGGGAGGTGGGCACCCCCGGCAGCAGTTCCAGTACCGCGTCCACCACCAGGTCGGCCAGGGGTTTGCTGGTCACGTACACCACCCGAACGCCCGGATCCCGCAGCCGGATCAGGGAGAACAGCTGCCGCTCCTCGTAGTGATGGGCTCCGGTCACCAGATCGATCTGGGCGCGGTCCATCGTCAGGGAGGGGACCATGAGCAGATCCACGTCGGCGCCGTGTCCATCGACGCCGCGGCCCCAGTCCGGCTGCAGGCTTGCCTGCAGCTCCCGGAAACGCAGGGGCATGGAATCCGAAGCGATCAGCCATCAGCATGGAGGGCGACCGCCTTCGATGCCAATGTCCGTCCTGCCTTCGAGGGAAGAACGATGAGTTCGGACCCCCTGCTGGTGGCGGTGGGAGCGGTGCCGGGCGCCTGGCTGCGGTACCGGGTGGCGAACCACCTCGAACCCATGGTCCCCCGCAAGCACTGGGGCACCTTCGGCGTCAACCTGATCGCCTGCTTCGCGCTCGGACTCCTGGTGGGGGTGGGAGCGTCCTGCGGCGGCGCGGTCGACCGCACGCTCCTGCTGCTGGGCACGGGGTTTCTCGGCAGCTTCAGCACCTTCTCCACCCTGGCCGCCGAACTCCATCACACCCTGAGACAGGGGCACACCGGCGAAACTCTCCTGCTGGCCACCGGTTCGGTGCTGGCGGGCGGCGCGGCCCTGGCGGCCGGTCTCTGGATCGCGGCCTGAGATGGCGGCAAGGGATCCCGGCTCCATTCCCTCCCTGCGCACGGAGCTGGGACAGCTCTCCCTGGTGGGGTGCGGCGCCATCCCCGGGGCGTTGCTGCGGTGGCGCCTCGAGCTGCTCTGGGCAGGCGGGGGCAGCGAGCTGCCGGGATGGCTCACGCCGCTGGCGGTGAATCTGCTCGGATCGTTCCTGCTCGGCTTCGTCTCCTCCGGGCGCCTGCCCCGCCCCCGGCTGATGCTGGTGGCGGGGATCGGCTTCTGCGGGTCGCTCACCACCTTCAGCGGCTGGATCCTCGCGCTGGCGCGGCTGCTGGAGGGGGAGGGCCCCGGTCCGGCCCTCGTGCTCGTGATCCTCTCCCTCTGCGGCGGGGTGGCGCTCGCGGCGGCGGGGGCCTGTCTCGGCGGGTCGGTGTCGGATCACCGCCATCGCCTCAGGCTCAGGCGCTGAAGGCCTTGCGGGGCGGCAGCGGGTAGGGAATCCGGCGGTGCCGCATCCGTCGCCACACCCGCACGAACGCCCGGATGACCAGCTCCAGCTCGGCCCTGCCCAGCCCGCTCTGGGCCAGCTGTCCATCGGCCACCCGCGCCTCCACCAGCCGCCGCACCATGGCCCGGGCCTCGGCTTCGCTCGTGTCCGGGGGCAGGGAGCGCAGGGCCGCCTCGCAGCCGTCCGCCAGCATCAGGATCGCCCCCTCGCGGCTGCGGGGGGTGGGCCCCCGGTAGCGGAACCTCTGCTCCGCCACCGCGGGATCCCGCTCCCGGGCCTGGTGGAGGAAGTACCCCATCTTGAGGGTGCCCTGGTGTTCGGGGATGAAGTCCGCCAGCGGTCGCGGCAGCCGGTAGCGGCGTGCCAGACGCAGACCCTCGTCGACGTGGGCCTGGAGGATCGCGGCACTCGCGTACGGGTCGTCGAGGGTGTCATGGGGGTTCTCGCCGCCCTCCTGGTTCTCGATGAACCACTGGGGACCGTGGAGCTTGCCCACGTCGTGATACAGGGAACCGGTGCGGATCAGATCCACATCGGCGCCGATCGCCCGGGCCCCTTCCTCGGCAAGGCCGCAGATCATCAGGGTGTGCTCGAAGGTGCCCGGAGCCTCCGTCGAGAGCCGCCGCAGCAGAGGCCGTTCCAGGTCGGCCAGCTCCATCAGCCGGGCGCGCGTCATCAGTCCGAAGGAACTCTCCACCAGGGGGGCCACCAGCAGACCCACGAGCAGCAGTGCCGCCACGAGCACCGCCTCGCTCACCAGGTCCGCCCCCTCGGGGAGGCCCGTCTCCCCGGGGCTGAACAGACCCATCAGCTGCACCGCCAGCCACTGCAGCAGCAGGGCCCCCAGCGGCAGGAGCACGGCCAGCTGGAGCAGCTGGGAGCGGTTCCGCTGCCGGCCGGCCAGGAACGCAGCCACCGCCGCCACCGCCGCGGCCACCATCAGACGGGGCACGGCCACCGGTTCCTGCAGCGTCGGCCACAGCAGCGTCGCCACCGCCAGCCAGGCCAGGCCGGCCGGCGTGCCGAGACCCTGGGCCAGCAGGAGGGTGGGGGGCACCAGCAGGGCCACCGGGCTCACCTGGCTGCCGAGCCAGAGGCGGAGCCCCTGCACCACCGCCAGCATCGCCAGGGCGAGCAGGGCCTGGCGGGGCTCGAGGCTGGCGCGCCAACGGCGGATGACGAGCAGCATCACCGCACACGCGACGAGGGCCTCGAGGAAATGGCCGAGCCAGGTGAACGGCCGGGCCCGGCGGTTCACCAGTCCGAAGTAATCGAGCACGTCGAAGGCCTGGGTCGTGATCGTCTCCCCCTGACGGGTGATCACGTCACCGCGACGCACCCGGATCGTGGGAAGACCCTGCTGGGACACCAGCTCCTCCAGCCGCCGCTGGCTCATGAACGTGTCGGGCCGGAGATTGGTGCGCCCCTGCAGGGTTTCCGCCACCAGGCGGCTGCCGAGGCTGCGCCCCGGGGGAGGCTGGTCCGCCAGCTGCATGCTGGCCGCCAGCAGCAGCGGATCGTCCGCCAGGTTCGCCACCACTCCCTGGGTGAGCATGCGGAGTTGCGCCTGCCGCACCGCCCGGTCCCACTCCAGCAGCTGTGCGGGAGTGAGGGTCCGCAGCCAGCGGCGCTCCTCGTCGGTGAGGTTGAGGGGATCGACCCGGGGCTCGTCCGCCTCCACCTGCTTCTGCACCTGGGCCAGCCGCTCGCCCAGGGAGGTCTGCAGCTGCTGCGTGGCCCGGTCGTCCACCACCTGAACCTGGGTGCGGGGCACCATCTGGTTGCGCCGTTTCTCGAGGGCGGCGCTGTCGACGACGAGGGTGTCCTTCGGGGCCACCGCGGTGAACGGTGCCGGAACGCCCGGTTTCAGGCTGGGCTCCAGCATCCAGGGCCAGCTGCTCACCAGGGCCGCCAGCAGACAGCCGCTCAGAACGGCGATCAGCCCCCCCGTCCGCCACTGGGCCAGGGCCTGGACGGGACGTTCGAGGCGGAGCAGCCGGCGCCAGAGGCCCGCCAGCCGTCGATTCAACCCGATCATGGCGACAAGCTAGCGGGGTCCCGCGGCGGCCTCGTCGCCCCGCGGCGGGCGAAGCTGGTGGCCGATCGCTGCCGCAGGGTTCCATGGCCATCGTCCTGGATGGACGTCGCCTCGCCGCCGAGGTCGAGGAGCGGCTCGCCGCCCTCATCGAGAGGGGAAGGGCCCGCGGATGCCCCCCACCGGGACTGGCGGTGCTGCGGGTGGGCGAGGATCCGGCCAGCGGCGTCTACGTCGCCAACAAGGAGAAGGCCTGTGCCCGGGTGGGCATCGCCAGCTTCGGCGTCCACCTGGCCGGGGAGACGACGGCGGAGCGGGTGCTCGAGGAGATCGGGAGCCGCAACCGCGATCCCCGCGTCGACGGGATTCTGCTGCAGCTCCCCCTGCCGGCGGGACTGGAAGCGGCCCCGCTGCTGGCGGCGCTCGATCCCGACAAGGACGCCGACGGTCTCCACACCCTCAATCTCGGGCGTCTTCTCAAGGGCGAGCCCGGGCCCCGCAGCTGCACTCCCGCCGGGGTGATGGCCCTGCTGCGTCGCCATGGGGTGGAACCTGCGGGCCGCCGTGCGGTGGTGGTGGGCCGCAGCATCCTGGTGGGCCGGCCGATGGCCCTGATGCTCCAGGACGCCGATGCCACCGTGACCGTGGCCCATTCGCGCACGGTGGACCTGGCCGCCGTCACCCGTCAAGCCGACATTGTTGTGGTGGCGGCGGGCCGCCCGCGGATGGTGGGGGCGGAGCACGTGCAGGCGGGAGCCGCGGTGGTGGACGTAGGCATTCACCGCCTGCCCTCCGGAGGGCTCTGTGGCGACGTCCGTCACGAGGAGGTGGAGCCCATCGCCTCCGCGATCTCCCCCGTGCCGGGGGGAGTCGGCCCCATGACGGTGGCGATGCTCCTGGTCAACACCGTGATGGGCTGGTGCGGTCGGCACGGCCTGGAGCACGACCTGGGGGATCTGCTGCCCTGAGACCTGAAGGGGGCCTCGGGAGGCAGGCACGGTTCTAGGCGGCGGGCTCAGCGTCCGGCCAGGACAGGCTCCCTTCCCTCCTCGACGGATTTCTCGAGGTCTGGCCCCGCCGGGGTGGAGGAGGCGGTGGAGCCGTTCGGGCTGGCCGGCGCCGGGTCGGCCAGGATGGCTTCGGCCTCTTCCTCACTGCGCACGACGCTGGGCACCGGCCGGTAGGAGGCGGGCGCAAGGGCCTGGCCCCGCAGGACCGAACCCAGGGTGCGGAAGGTGAGCTTCAGCTGCTGCCAGGGGTTCATCGCCACCACCCGCTTGTAGAGGTAGCTGTCGAAGGTGAGACGCTGCACGTCCTTGTCATCGCACATCTCCACGAAGGCTTCGCGGGCCGCATCGTTGCGGTAGAAGATGTTCTGCAGGATTTCCAGCACCTTGTAGGTGGCGCCGTACTGGCGATCCCACTTCTTCAGGTACTTCTTGAGATCGGCCTCAGTCGGCACCCGCCGGCCAGCCTGGCTGGCGGCCACGATCTCCTCGGCGCACATCCGCCCGCTCTTGGCGGCGAAATAGATGCCCTCGCCGGAACTCTTGGTCACGTAGCCGGCGGCATCACCCACCAGAGCCATGCGTCCCACCACACGCCGAGGCCTGGGATGCTCGGGAATGGGATGGGCCTCCACCTTGATCACCTCTCCCCGCAGCAGGCGATGGCTGGCCCGCCGGCGGATTCCCTTCTGGAGGCTCTTGATCAGGGACTGATTCTTCTGCATGGTGCCGGTTCCGACCGCCACGTGGTCGTACTTGGGGAACACCCAGGCGTAGAAATCGGGCGAGACGTCGGTGCCGACGTACATCTCCGCCAGATCCTCGTAATAGGACATCTCCTCCTGCGGCAGCCGGATGCGCTCCTGGAAGGCGATGGCGACGTTGTAGTCCCCGGCATCCATGGCCTTGGCGACGCGGCTGTTGGCGCCGTCGGCGCCGACGATCACGTCCACCTCGAGGCTGCGGGCCTCACCGGTGGGGCCACCGGCCGAATAGTCGGCGTAGTGGATGGTGTAGGGACCCTGCCGGTCGACACCGGTATCGATCCTCTGGACAAGACCATTCACCAGATGGGCGCCGAGATCGGCGGCCCGGTTGCGGAGGAAGGCGTCGAGGATCTCCCGGCGGCACATGCCGATGTATTCGTCCTGGTTTTCGAGATGAATATCCACCTCCCGGTTGGAGGGGGAGATCATCTTCATGTTGCGAACCTTGCGGTCGATGATCGAATCCGGCAGGTCGAACTCACTCACCATGCAGAGGGGGATGGCGCCACCGCAGGGCTTGGCGTTGTCCAGCTTCCGCTCGAACAGCCACGTTTCGATGCCGGCCCTGGCGAGAATCTCCGCCGCACAGGAACCGCTGGGGCCGCCGCCCACCACCGCGACTCGCAACATCTTGAAACGTTCTCCGGCCAGGGGATCTGCCGGGAAACTAACACTGCTCCGCCGAGCTTCGTGGGGGCCGAACACGCGCCGATAACATTGTTGTCGTCATCGGCCTGAGTGTGTCGCTGCGACCGCCCGGGGACGACATTCCGCTGGCCCGTCGCTCGCGACCGGCCGGCCCGAAGCGCTCCTCCCCCCTTCATCTTGTGTGGTGGCTCGGGGCCGCCTCGGCGCTCACGGCCGGACTCGTCGCCCTCTTCCTGCGCGGACCCCTGGCTCCCCTGACGCCGCCGCCCGTGGAAGGCCTCAACGCCCGCCTCAGCGCCGACGGAAGGCTGCTGGGCCATTTTCCTTTTCCGGAGGTGGCCACGGACCAGCTGGTGGCGGTGGCGCCGGGCATGCTGCTGCGGCCCGACGCCGCCGAGGCGCTGCTGGCCATGCGGCGGGAGGCCGCCGATGAGGGCATCGACCTGGCGGTTCTCAGCGCCTTCCGAGGCAGGGAGCTGCAGCGGGAACTGTTCTTCGAGGTGAAGGCGGAGCGGAACCAGAGCTCCCGCGACCGGGCCAGGGTGAGTGCTCCCCCCGGGTTCTCGGAGCACAGCACCGGCTTCGCCGTGGACCTCGGTGATGCCAGCCGTCCCGGTACCGACCTCAGCACCTCCTTCGAGCAGACCCCCGCCTTCCGCTGGCTGGCGGAGAACGCCGCCCGCCACCATTTCCATCTCTCGTTTCCTCCGGACAACCCGCAGGGGGTGGCCTACGAGCCCTGGCACTGGCGGTATGAGGGCTCCACCGAGGCCCTGCGTCTCTTCGAGCCTGCCCACCGCCTGGCGGCGGGGGAGACGCTGCGCCCCTGAACGGGCCCGAGCCCCACCGGCGCGGATCGACCCTGCCCCCTTAGGATCAAGAATCGCTTCAGGATTCTGCGTCCGGCGGAGAGCAGCCTTTCCGATCCGGCATCCATGCCGGCCCGCACGCCCCTCCCAGCAAGCCTTCCCTCCCCCTACCCCAGGACATCTCCTTCATGAGCGGTGAAGCCAAGGGCGCCCCGATCCGCAACGTGGCGATCATCGCCCACGTCGACCACGGCAAGACCACCCTCGTCGACGCGCTGCTCAGCCAGTCCGGCATCTTCCGGGAAGGCGAGGAGGTGCCCTCCTGCGTGCTCGATTCGAACGATCTGGAGCGCGAGCGGGGCATCACCATCCTGTCGAAGAACACCGCGGTGGACTACCGCGGCATCCGCATCAACATCGTCGACACCCCCGGCCACGCCGACTTCGGTGGAGAGGTGGAGCGGGTGCTGGGCATGGTGGACGGCGCCCTCCTGGTGGTGGACGCCAACGAGGGCCCGATGCCCCAGACCCGCTTCGTGCTGCGCAAGGCCCTGGAGAAGGGTCTGCGGCCGATCGTCTTCGTGAACAAGATCGACCGCGCCCGGGTGGAGCCCGAGCAGGCCGTCGACAAGGTGCTGGACCTCTTCCTCGAACTGGGCGCCGACGACGACCAGTGCGACTTCCCCTACCTCTTCGGCAGCGGGCTGGGCGGTTTCGCCAAGACCGACACGGCCGCCGAGAGCGACACGATGGAGCCGCTGTTCGAAGCGATCCTGCGCCACGTGCCGCCGCCGGTGGGGGATCCGGAGAAGCCCCTGCAGATCCAGGCCACCACCCTCGACTACTCCGATTTCCTCGGCCGCATCATGATCGGCCGGGTTCACAACGGCACCATCAGCGCAGGGCAGAACGTGGCCCTGGTCCGCGAGGACGGCACGATCAAGCGCGGCAGGATCAGCAAGCTGCTGGGCTTCCGCGGACTCCAGCGGGTGGAGATCGAGCGGGCCCGTGCCGGCGACCTCGTTGCCGTGGCCGGCTTCGACGACGTGAACATCGGCGAGACGATCGCCTGTCCGGAGCATCCGGAGGCGCTCCCGCTGATTCAGGTGGATGAGCCGACCCTGCGCATGACCTTCGTGGTCAACGATTCCCCGTTCGCGGGCAAGGAGGGAAAGTTCGTCACCAGCCGCCAGCTGCGGGACCGGCTCCAGAAGGAACTGCTGACGAACGTGGCGCTGCGGGTCGAGGACACCGACTCGCCGGACCGCTTCGCCGTGAGCGGCCGGGGCGAGCTCCATCTCGGCATCCTGATCGAGACGATGCGTCGCGAAGGCTACGAGTTCCAGGTGAGCCAGCCCCAGGTGATCTTCCGCACCATCGACGGCACTCCCCACGAGCCCTTCGAGACCCTGGTGATGGATGTCCCCGAGGAGGCGGTGGGCACCTGCATCGAACAGCTGGGCCGCCGCCGCGGCGAGATGCAGAACATGCAGACCGCCGTCGATGGCCGTACCCAGCTGGAATTCGTGGTTCCCTCCCGGGGCCTGATCGGCTTCCGCGGGGAATTCGTCCGGGCCACCCGGGGCGAGGGGATCATGAGCCACTCCTTCCTGGATTACCGCCCCATGCAGGGGGATTTCGACACCCGCCGCAACGGTGTCCTGATCGCCTTCGAGGAGGGAACGGCCACCTTCTACGCCCTCAAGAACGCCGAGGACCGCGGCCAGTTCTTCATCACCCCCGGCACCAGCGTCTACAAGGGGATGATCGTCGGTGAGCACAACCGGCCCCAGGATCTGGAACTCAACGTCTGCAAGACCAAGCAGCTGACCAACATGCGCTCCGCGGGAGCCGAGGAGCTCGACACCCTCCAGGCCCCGGTCCAGATGACCCTGGAACGGGCCCTCGAGTACATCGGTCCGGAGGAGATGCTCGAGGTCACCCCTGCCTCGATCCGCCTGCGCAAGCTTCCTGCCCGTCGCCCCGCCCGCCGTTGACATCCGGGTCCGGTGATCGTTCCCCCTGTCCAGCTCCGCAGCGGGACGACCAGGAGTCCCGCCTGACGGCGAACCCCCGCCTCCACCGGGCCGTCGAACTGTTCAACGCGGGGGCCTGGTACGAATGCCACGACAGCCTCGAGGAGATCTGGCACGAGACCCAGGGGCCGATGCGGCCGGTGCTGCAGGGAATCCTCCAGATCGCCGTGGCCCACATCCACCTCGAGCGCGGCAACCGCCGCGGGGCCACCGTGCTGCTCGGCGAGGGGGTGGGAAGGCTGCTCCACTCCGCCGGCTCCGAGTCCTTGGGCTTGCGGATCGATCCCCTGCTCGGCCCGGCCCGGGCCCGGCTTGAGGCCCTGCAGCAGGGCCGTGATGCCTCCGGACTGCCCGCACCGCGGCTGGAGGAAGCCCTGCAGGAGCGCCGGTAAATTGGCCCACACTCCTCCGGAATCCGCCTTGCCCTCCCCGGTGCCTCTGCGTCCGCTCGGGGCGGGCGTCCTCCTCTCCTCGGTGGTGGCCACCCTTGCCGCCGTGGCGGCAGCGCAGAACCTTCCCTCACCGCCGCCGCCGCCGGCCCAGCAGGACGGGATGATCACGATCGAATCGGATTCCCAGAAGGCCGACAACAAGACCGGCATCGTCACCGCCATCGGCAACGTGCGCATCGAGTATCCCGACCGGGGCATGGTGGCCACCTCCCGCCAGGCCCAGTACTTCTCCCGTGAAGGTCGACTGGTGCTGACCGGCGACGTCGACGTGATCGACTACGAGGGCCAGAGGATCCAGGCGGAGAAACTGGTCTACCGGGTCGACAGCGAGCGGCTTCAGGCCATTCCGCCGGATGGGCAGCAGGTGCGCTCCCGCATCCGCATTCCCCGGGAGGAAGCCCCTTCCGCCCCCCCTGAGGGAGCCGCCGGCGGAGCTCCGCCTCGATGAGCCTGCGTCTGGACAGCGTCGGCATCAGTCTCGGCGGGAGGGAACTCGTGTGCGGAGTCACCCTCCATCTCGCGCAGGGGGAGGTGGTCGGTCTGCTGGGCCCGAACGGCGCGGGCAAGACCACCACCTTCCACCTCGTCACCGGCCTGCTGCGGCCCGATCAGGGGGACGTGCTGCTGGACGGCGGTTCGGTGCGCCACCTGCCCATGCCCCAGAGGGCCCGCCTCGGAGTCGGCTACCTGCCCCAGGAGGCCAGTGTCTTCCGCAATCTGACCGTGCGGGACAACCTCAGACTCGCCCTCGAGGCCAGCGGCACCCCGCCGCCGCACCGCCGGGAGCGTCTGGAGCGTCTGATCAGGGAGTTCCACCTGGAATCCTTCCAGCACCGCAAGGGCTATCAGCTCTCCGGAGGGGAACGGCGGCGTTCCGAGGTGGCCAGGGCCCTGGCCGTGGGTCAGGAAGGCCCCCGCTTCCTCCTGCTCGATGAACCGTTCGCCGGCGTCGACCCCCTCGCCGTGGCCGATCTGCAGGACCTCATCGCCATCCTGCGGAACCGGGGGATGGGACTGCTGATCACCGATCACAACGTGCGGGAGACCCTCTCCATCACCGACCGGGCCTACATCCTCAACGAGGGCCGCATCCTCGCCTCCGGTTCCTCCGAGCAGGTGGCCCGGGATCCTCTGGTGCGACGCCACTATCTCGGCGAGGCCTTCCGGCTGTGAGGCCTCCCTCCACCCTGCGGCTGCCCTTCTCCCGTGGGCGGGGAGTGCGGACGTCTCCCGGTGTCCGTCCGGCCCCGGCACTGGCGGTCCGCGCCTCCCGCCTGTTCAGGGGGGGATGGACCCGCCTGCCCCTGCTGGACCGCTGGATCCTCTCGGAGCTGATGGGGCCCCTCCTGTTCGGCATCGCCGCCTTCACCGCGGTGTCGCTCTCGGTGGGGGTGGTGTTCGAGCTGGTGCGGCGGGTGGCCGAATCCGGCCTGCCGCTGCTCGCGGCAATCCAGATCCTGCTGCTGCGCCTTCCCGGCTTCCTGGTGCTGTCCTTCCCGATGGCGACCCTCATGGCCACCCTGCTGGCCTACAGCCGCCTGGCGGGCACCAGTGAGCTGACGGCCCTGCGCAGCGTCGGCGTGGGCACCCGCAGGATGGTGCTCCCCGCCCTGGTGCTCGCCCTGGCGATGAGCCTGCTCACGTTCGTCTTCAACGACGTGATCGTGCCCCGGGCCAACCTGGCCGCCTCCAACAGTCTCGAGAGGGCCCTGGGAAAGGCCCTCGCCACCGAGGAGGGGGACAACATCCTCTATTCCCGCTTTGCCAGGATCCGCCAGGAGGACGGAGACACCAGCCGGGGGCTGGCACAGCTCTTCTACGCCCAGAGCTTCAGTGACGGCGAGATGCAGGGGGTCACCCTGATCGACTTCTCCCGTCCGGGGCTGCGTCAGATGCTTCTGGCCGAGACGGGGGAATGGAACGAGGAACGAGCTCTCTGGGAATTCCACAACGGCCGGATCGTGGGCATCGACGAGGACAGCGGCGCGACCACCTCCGCCGAGTTCGACCGTTATTTCTATCCACTGAGCCGTGGGCCGCTGGATGTCGCCCGCCTCCCCACCGATGCCTCCACCATGACGGTGGGCCAGGCGCTGCGGGCCGAGCGTCTGCTGGAGGAATCGAACAACGTCAAGGATGCACGCAAGCTCAGGGTGAGAATTCAGGAGAAGTTCGCCTTTCCCGCGATCTGTCTGGTCTTCGGCCTGATCGGCAGCAGCCTCGGCGTCAGGCCCCATTCCCGCACCAGCCGCAGCCAGGGCTTCGGGATCAGCGTCGTGCTGATCTTCGGGTACTACCTGATGTCCTTCATCTTCAGTTCGCTGGGGGTCACCGGCACCCTGCCCCCCTTCCTGGCCGCCTGGCTGCCGGTGTTCATCGGCCTCGGAGCCGGCGGCTGGCTGCTCCGCAAGGCCAGCGCCTGAGGGGGCAGACTGGAGCGGTCTGAACGGTTGTGGTGAACGATCCCGTCATCGGTCTCGGGCTGCTGGCCTTTGCCCTGCTCCTGCTCGTTCTTCCCCTTTCCTTCTGGTCCCTCAGTGGCGGACGCTCCAGCGTCGCCGTGCGGCTGCTGGTGGCCTGCGCCAACCTCGCCCTCACCGCGCAGCTCCTGCTGCGCTGGTGGGATTCAGGACACTTTCCGATCAGCAACCTCTACGAGTCGCTCTGTTTCCTGGCCTGGGGCTGCACCCTGACCCAGCTCCTGGTGGAGCGGGCCTGGCCCAGTCCCCTGGTGCCGGCCGCCGCCACCCCCATGGCCCTCGGTTGCGTGGCCTTCGCGAGCTTCGCCCTGCCGGAGCGGCTGCAGCAGGCCTCGCCGCTCGTTCCCGCCCTCCGCTCCAGCTGGCTCGTGATGCACGTGAGCGTGATCATGCTCAGCTATGCGGCCCTGCTGGTGGGATCCCTCCTCTCCCTGGCGGTGCTCTTCACCGACCGCAACGAGGAGCTCGAGCTTCGCGGCAGCTCGATCGGCAGCGGCGGCTTCCGCCAGGCGGCCCTGGCCAGCGACGGTCCGGGAGCCCTTTCCCTCAGCAGCAGCCGATTCCGGATCAGTGAGCAGCTCGATGCCCTGAGTTACCGCACCATCACGGTCGGATTCCTGCTGCTGTCGGTCGGGCTGGTGAGCGGCGCGGTATGGGCCAACGAGGCCTGGGGCAGCTGGTGGAGCTGGGATCCCAAGGAAACCTGGG
>CAZVPB010000030.1:0-16396 GCA_964628165.1 uncultured Cyanobium sp. | reverse complement strand
CTGTCGCCGACCCCGGCGACCACCGCCGTACCCCCCCGGCGCACAGCCCCGGAGCCGCCTCCGTCCCCTCCTCCGGAACGGGTCGTGTCGGAGCCTCCCGTCGCCCCCCCCATAGATCCGCCGTCGCAGCCGCCTCCTGCGGAAGCCCCCGCACCTGCCGCGGCGCGGCCCTCCGAGCCGCCCGCGCCGGCCCCTTCCCCACAGGAACCGGATCCGCTGCTGCTGCGGCTGGGCCAGGAAGGGCAGGCGGATCCCCTCCTGGCGAAGGCGGAGCCGAATCCCGCCGCGGGCGTTCTGCGGCTCACCCTCACCGCCGGTTTCAGCCGGCTGTCCCGCCAGGACCGGCAGCAGCGGGCCGAGCAGTGGCAGGAGCGGGCGGGGCGGCTCGGGTACGAGCGGCTCGACCTGCGGGATGCCGGCGGCCGTTCCCTGGGGCGGAACGCCCTGGTGGGATCCGGCATGATCCTGCTCGACCCTGATCCCCCCACCTGATGGTGCTCGGCGCGGAATCCCTGGTGCAGCTCTGGGGCAGGCCCCTGCTGGCGGACGACGGCGGCGGGGGCGATCCTCTCGCCACCCTCCGGCTGGAACGGGTCTGCACCGACAGCCGCGGGGATCTGCGGGGGGCCCTCTTCGTGCCGCTCGTGGGGGAGAGGTTCGACGGACACGATTTCCTCGAACAGGCCCTGGCCGGCGGGGGCGCAGCCGCCGCGGTGGCCAGTCCCGGAAGAATCCCCGCCCAGCGGGCCCGCCGGATCGTGGAGCACACCGGTCGCCCCCTCTGGCTCGTGAGCGACACCCTCGAGGCCTATCAGGAGCTGGGCAGGATCTGGCGCCGTCTCCTGGCGGTGCCGGTGGTGGCGGTGACCGGTTCCGCCGGCAAGACCACCACCCGGGAGCTGATCCGCGCCGTCCTCTCCCCGCTTGGCCCCGTGGTGGCGAGCCGCGGCAACGACAACAACGACATCGGCGCCCCCCTCACCCTGCTGCGGGCGGGTCCGGAGACCGCCGCCGTGGTGGTGGAGATGGGCATGCGGGGGCTGGGGGAGATCGAGCGTCTCAGCCGCTGCGCAGAGCCCGACGTGGCGGTGATCACCAACGTCGGCACGGCCCACATCGGCCGCCTCGGCAGCCGCGGGGCCATCGCCCGGGCCAAGTGCGAGATCACCACGGCCCTGCGTCCGGGCGGCTGCCTGGTGATCCCCGCCGGTGACCCGCTGCTGGAGGCCACGCTGGCCCAGGGATGGCAGGGCAGGGTGGTGCGGGTCGCCCTGGCCGACGAGCGGAGCGGCCACGATCCCTCCTGCCCCGCACCCGACCGCCTGGGGCGGCTCGACGCCGCCGGCGAGTCGCTGCGATGGCTGGCCCATGACGGCACGGCCCTCGCTGGGGCCCCTGCCGCCTTCCCCGTTCCCCTGCCCGGGCGCCACAACGCCCGCAACCTCCTGCTGGCCCTTGCGGTGGCGGAGGAGTGCGGCGTGGACCTGGGCCGGCTGAGCGACCTGGCGGTGGATCTGCCCGGCGGCCGCAGCCACCGTCGATCGATCGGCACCGTCGAGGTCCTCGACGAGACCTACAACGCCTCACCCGAGGCGGTGCTGGCCGCCCTCGATCTGCTCGCCGGTCTGCCCGGCCGCCACTTCGCCGTGCTGGGCACCATGCTCGAGCTGGGGGATCGCAGCCTCGAGCTGCACCGGCGGGTGGGGGAGCGGGCTGCGGCGGTCGGCCTGGAGGGGCTGGTGGTGGTTGATGGCGGGGCGGAAGGGGCCGCCATGGCGGCGGGGGCGGCGGGGGTTCCCCGCCTCATGCAGGTGGCCAACCCCGAGGAGGCGCTGCCTTCCCTGCTGGAGTGGCTCCAGCCCCAGGACAGGCTCCTCCTCAAGGCCAGCCGCGGGGTTGCCCTGGAGCGGCTCCTCCCCCTGCTGCAGGCCGCCCTCGAGCCGGACGGAACGGGAGATCCCGCCCCGCCTGAGTAGGGTCGGAGTCCCCGTTCTGGCCTCCCTTGCGCGGCGCCGGTCTCTCCTCCAGCCTCCTGCCGCTGATGCTCGCAGCGGCGGCCGCCGGCGTGATCCCCGCCCGCGGCCAGGACACCGCGCCCACGACGCCGCCGGCGGCGGAAGCCCCGGTGAAGATCTGGACGCCGGAGCAGGAGCTGGATCGCGGTTCCCCCCCCTCACCCGCCCCGCCGGCCGCGGCGGGGTCGCCGTTGCCGATCGATCCCGCCACCGGTGAACGGCTGGCGGTTCCGCGGCGCGGCGCCGTCTCCCCGCCAGCCGGTTCTCCCCCCGTCGGGGCCGCCCCGCCCCCGCCGGTTCAGGCCCTGCCCTCCATGCCGGCGCCGCTGCCCGGCGATCTGCCGCCGGCGGCCGGCATCCCCCCCGGCGCCTTCCCGCCGGGGATGCTTCCCCCCGCCCCGCCGCCGCCGGGAACCGTCCTGCCGCCCGGCGCTCTCCCCCCGGGCATGGCGCCGCGCCGGCCGCCGGCCGCCGGAGCGCTTCCCGGGCCTCTGCCGGAGGGCTCCGGGCCGCTGCCGGGGCCGGCAGAGACCCCGCCCGGGTCCCCCGGCCAGGCGCCACCTGCTGCCGAACGGGGCGGCCCCGCCGCGTGGATGTTCCTGCTGCCCCTGGTGGTCCTCGCCGGCGGAGTGGGGCTGTTCCTCGTGGAGCGGCGGCGCCGTCTGCGTCGCGGTCCCCTCGCCGCCGTTCCGCCGGCCCGCGACAGCGGCAGCGGACTTCCCTAGTCGCGCGGCAGCGGGCCCGGCCAGTCCTCCCTCACCACCTGGCGACTGCGGGCCACCGCCAGGGCTCCGGCGGGGACGTCACGGGTGAGGGTGGATCCCGCCCCCACCGTCACGCCCTCCCCCAGAACGATCGGGGCCACCAGCACCGAATTGGCACCGGTCTTGCTCCCGGCGCCGATCACGGTGCGGTGCTTGCGCACCCCGTCGTAGTTGGCGGTGATCGTGCCGGCTCCCACGTTCACCCCTGCCCCCAGCTCCGCATCGCCCAGATAGCTCAGGTGGTTGGCCTTCACGCCGGGGCCCAGCCGGCTGTTCTTCACCTCCACGAAATTGCCGATGCGGCAGTCCGCGGCCAGATGGGCACCGGCCCGCAGCTGGGCGAAGGGACCGACCGCGCAACCGTCCTCCACGGTCGCGTCCCGCAGCACCGAGTACAGCACCGACACGCCGGCTCCGAGGGTGGTGTTCTCGATCAGGCAGCCCGGGCCGAGGCGGCAGCCGTCACCGATCCGGTTCTCGCCGCGGAAGTGACACTGGGGCTCCACCACCACATCGCGGCCGAAGCGGGTGCCGTCGCTGAGGGTGCAGCTGGCCGGGTCGGTGAAGGTCACCCCCTCGGCCATCCAGTGGCGCCGCAACCGTTCCTGGAGAACGGTTTCGCAGTCCGCCAGCTGCCGGCGGTCGTTGATGCCGCTCGTCTCATGCGGATCCTCCACCTCCAGGTGCATCGCGGGCCGCAGCATCGCCACCGTGTCGGTCAGGTAGAGCTCCCCCTGGTCGTTGTCGCTGCGCAGATGGGGCAGCACGGCCGCCAGGCGGGGCCAGTCGAAGCAGTAGATGCCCGCGTTGGTGAGATCGTTCCGGCGCTGCTCGTCGCTGCAGTCGCGGTGCTCCACGATGGCGCTCACCTCGCCGGAGGCGTCGGCGAACACCCGGCCGTAGCCGGTGGGGTCGGCCAGCCGTGCGGTGAGCAGGGTCACCGCCGCGTCGCTCTGGTGGTGGCGCTTGATCAGCTGCTCGAGGGTCTCCGGCCGCAGCAGGGGCACGTCGCCGTTGAGCACCAGCAGGTCGCCGGTGAAGTCCTGCAGGGGCCCGAGCAGCTGCTGCACCGCGTGGCCGGTGCCGTGCTGCTGCTGCTGCAGCACGAACTCCAGCCCCTCCATCGCCGCCAGGGACCGGCGCACCCGCTCCGCCTGGTGGCCCACGATCAGGATCTGGCGTTCCGGCCGGAGGTGGTGGCAGCCGCGGAGAACCCGCTCCACCAGGGTCGCTCCGGCCAGGGGCTGGAGCACCTTCGGCAGGGCACTCTTCATCCGCGTTCCCTTCCCGGCGGCCAGGACGGCAATGGCGAGCATCGGCGGGAGGGTGGCTGGGCGGGAATCTACCGGCCGCTCCCGATGCCCCAGCGCCGCCGCCAGCTGCCCCCGCTGGCCGCCCTGCACACCTGCATCTCCCGATCGCGGGCCGCCAGGATCTCCCCGGCCGTGGCGTCCTGAGCCGGGTCCCGGTAGGGGACGGCGGCGCGGCTGGCGAGGTGCTCCCGTTCCATCGCGGCCAGGGGGGCCAGCCACCGCGAGGTGGGCAGTGGGGAGGGGCTGGCGACCGTGCCCCGGCTCCAGCGTCCGCCTGCCCGGTCCGCTCCGGCGGGCGCCTCCGGATCGGCCGGCACCACGTTGGCCAGATGCAGTCCCGCTTCCCGCAGGGCCGAGCGCACCGCCGCCGCGGCGCAGTAGGTCACCAGCCGGCCCCGGGGCGAGACCAGGCGGGCCAGCCGGGAGAGGAAGTCCAGGGTCCACAGCTCCGGGCAGCGGCGGGGGGAGAAGGCATCGAGCAGCACCAGATCGCAGGAACCCTGCAGCGACCCCGGCAGCTCGCCGAGCCGGCGGCGGGCATCCCCCCAGAGCAGCTGCGGGCCAGCGGCCCACGCCTCCAGCCGCGCGATCACCGGCGCCGGCCACTGCCGGCGGAAGGAGGGCTCCGCCAGGGCGATCCGCAGCGGTGCGGGATCGGCCTCCAGGCCCCACCAGTCCAGCTCCAGCCCGGCCGCCGCCGCCGCCGCGGCCAGCGCGGCGGTGTTGGTGCCGGTGCCCACCGCCACCTCCACCACCCGCAGGGTGCTCCCCGCCGGGAAGCGGTGCAGCTCCGCCGGGGCGACGAATGAGATGTGGGCCTCCCGCAGGGCGCCGTCGGCGGCGTGGAAGGCCTCGCCGAAGCGGGCGCTGTGGAGGCTGAAGCTGCCGTCCCCGCTGCGCAGGGGTGTCAGCTCAGGCACGCAGCCGTTCCAGGTCCCGCCAGAAGTCCGGGTAGGAGACGGCGGCCGCCGCCGCGCCGTGAAGCCGCGTCTCTCCACGGGCCACCAGGGACGCCACCGCCAGGCTCATCGCCACCCGGTGGTCGGTCTCGCTGTCCACCTCGGCGCCGCGGAGGGGGGCTCCACCCTCGATCGTGAGGCCATCGGGGTGTTCCTCGAGGCGGGCGCCCATCGCCGTCAGCTGGCGGGCCATCACCGTCAGCCGGTCGGTCTCCTTCACCCGCAGTTCCTCGGCGCCGCGGATGCGGCTCACCCCGGCCGCGGCGCAGGCCGCCACGGCGAGCACGGGAATCTCGTCGACGAGGCGGGGAACCTGGCCGGCCTCGATCGTGAACGGCCGCAGCGGCCCGTGGCGCACCCGCAGGTCCCCGACGGGCTCGCCGGCCACCTCCCGGGGGTTCTCCACCTCGATGGAGGCCCCCATCCGCTCGAGCACCTCGAGGATGCCGGTGCGGCTGGGGTTGAGGCCCACGTTCTCCACCAGGAGATCGGCCCCGGGGGTGAGGGCGCCGGCCACGAGCCAGAACGCGGCCGAACTGATGTCGCCGGGCACCACCACCGGCCGCCCCCGCAGCGCCGCCCCCGGCCGCAGCGTCACCTCCGTGCCGTCCGCTCCGGAGACGGTGAGATCCGCGCCGAAGGCCCGCAGCATCCGCTCGCTGTGGTCGCGGGAATGGGCCGGTTCGATCACCGTGGTGGGGCCATCGGCGGTGAGGGCCGCCAGCAGAAGGGCGCTCTTCACCTGGGCGGAGGCCACGGGCGTGCGCAGCGTGGCACCGTGGAGCAGCCGCCCCCTCACCGCCAGGGGGGCGAGCTCGCCGTTCCTGCGGCCGTGGATCTCGGCCCCCATCGCCGCCAGGGGGTCCGCCACCCTGCGCATCGGCCGCCGCCGCAGGGAACCGTCACCGCTCAGCACGAAGTGGCGGCCGGCCCGGCCCGCCAGCAGCCCCAGCAGCAGCCGCATCGTCGTGCCGGAGTTGCCGCAGTCCAGCACGTCCTCCGGTTCGGCGAGTCCGTCCAGTCCCACGCCCCGCACCAGCACCGGCTCCCCGGCCCGGATCGGTGGGATCTCCACCCCCATCGCCCGCAGACAGGCGGCGGTGCTGAGCGGGTCCTCCGCCGGCAGGAGTCCCTCGATCCGCGTCTGGCCCTCGGCGATGGCGCCGAAGAGCAGCGCCCTGTGGGAGATCGACTTGTCGCCCGGCACGCGCACCGATCCCCGCAGGCTGCCGCCGCCGGGGAGGGACAGGGGGGAAGGCTGGCCTGCCGCTTGGCTGGCGGGGGAGGTCGACACGCCGGTGGCCCGGAAGCTGCCGCGATCCTCCTATGGAGGGGTGCGGCCCCGGCGCCGTCCGGGATTCAGACCCGAACGCCCGCCCTCCTCATCGCCGCCGACAGGCCCCACACCTCGATCACCAGGGCATGCCAGGGCCGCAGCGCCGCCATGTCCAGGGCCATGGGGGTGGGGGCGGCGGCCCGCAGGGCCCGGGCGGCCCCCAGCTCACGGCGGGCTTCCTCCAGCCGGCCCATGAGGTCCTGCTGGCGGTGGAGCGGCAGCACGGTTTCCGGGCAGGCGTCGAGCAGCCGGAACCCCCGCGCGAAGCTGGCGTCGTAATCGTCGAGCAGGGGCTCGAGCACCTGCGCCAGCAGATCGCCAGGGGGGGGTGACGGGTGGGCTTCAGCCATGGCGGCAGCCTAGGAACTCCTCCCCGGCGCAGGTGATCCGCAGGTCCTGGCCGTGCTGCCTCAGAGCCGGTGCCGCGCCGCCGTCATCGCCGCGGCGCGGACCACCAGGGCGTGACGCTCCGCCAGCGCCGGCAGCCGGTCGTAGCCGCCGCCGATCACCGTGGCGACCGGGATCCGCCGCTGCAGGCAGGTCTCCAGCACCAGCCGGTCCCGGGCCAGGAGCCCGGCGTCGCTGAGGCACAGGCGGCCGAGCCGGTCGTCCCGGTGGGGATCCACGCCGGCGTTGTAGAGCACGAGGTCGGGCCGCACCTGCTCCAGCAGCCCGGGCAGCCGTCCGCCGACGGCCTCCAGATAGGCCTCGTCCTCCATCCCGTCGGGCAGGGGCAGGTCGAGATCGCCGGGCGGCTTGTGGAGCGGGAAATTGCCGGCGCCGTGGGCGGAGAAGGTGAACACGCGGGAATCGTCCCGGAAGATCGTGGCCGTGCCGTCCCCCTGGTGCACATCCAGATCCACCACCATCAGCCGCTTCACCCTCTTCTCCTCCAGCAGCACCGTCGCGGCGACGGCGCAGTCGTTGAACACGCAGAAGCCGCTGCCGTGGTCGGGGAAGGCGTGGTGGGTGCCGCCGGCCAGGTGACAGGCCAGTCCCTCCTCCATCGCCAGCCGCGCCGTGAGGACCGTGCCGCCCACCGCCAGCCAGCTGCGCCGCACCAGGGCGGGCGAGGGTGGCAGACCCAGCCGCCTCACCTCCGCCGCCGTGAGGGTGCCCTGGGCCAGGGCCTCGTGGTAGCGCCGCAGGTGCACCCGTTCCAGCCACCGCCGCGGCGCCGGCAGGGGGCGGTGGATCCGCCCGGGCCGGGCCAGCCCCTGCCGCAGGAGCACCTCCAGCAGGAGCCGGAACTTCGCCATCGGAAAGCGGTGCCCCTCCGGCAGTGGCACCGAGTAGGCCGGGTGGTACACCAGGGCGGGCGTCATCCCAGCAGCAGCCCCCCCTCCTCGCTCAGGGCGGCCCGGCTGCTGCGGAGGTCATAGAGGAGCTCCTCGAGGGTGATGCGGGCCAGTTCCCGCTGGAGGGCCGCCTCCAGGCGGCGCTCCAGGGACCGCGTCACCACCTCGCCGGCGGCCTCCTCCCCGGTGGCGGCCACCGCCGGTCTGCCTGCCCTCCCCTCCACCGTCAGGGCCGCCAGCACCTCCTGGAGGGCGATCTCCGCCGGCGGCCGGGCCAGCCGGTACCCGCCGTGCCGCCCCCGCCGCGCCTCCACCAGGCCGGCGCGACGCAGCCGCAGCAGCAGCTGCTCCAGCATCGGCGCCGGCAACCGCTGGGCCGCGGCGAGCTCGGCGACCGACCGCCAGGCGGCGGGTTCCAGGGCCAGCTCGAGCAGGGCCTTGAGGGAGTGCAGATCGGCGCGCGAGAGCATCAGCCGCGCCGCAGCCGCTCCAGCACCTGCTCGAGGGCGTAGCCGAACAGGGCCGGGTCGGGTTCGGCGGTGCCCAGGTCGGCCAGGCCCAGTTCCTCCCAACGGCCGTCGATCCGCTCCTCCAGGGCCGCGTCCCGCCGCAGCGGCTCGCCCCATTCGTGGCGCCGTTCGGGACCGATCTTGGTGGTGGCGTCGACCGCCAGGCGGCCCCCCAGACCCAGCCGTTCGCTGGCGAAGTCGAGGGAGTCGAAGGGGGTGTCCTCCAGCACGAACAGATCCCGCTGGGGATCGACCTGGGCACTGATCGCCCAGACCACCTGGCGCGGGTCGCGGATGTTGATGGTGTGGTCGACCACGACCACGAATTTCGTGTAGGTGAACTGGGGCAGGGCGCTCCAGAAGGCCATCGCCGCGCGCCGTGCCTGGCCCGGGTAGGCCTTCTCGATCGACAGCACCGCCAGCTTGTAGCTGAGGGCCTCCATCGGCAGGAAGAAGTCGACGATCTCGGGGATCTGCTGCCGCAGGATCGGCGTGTAGATCCGGTTCAGGGCGATCGCCAGCATCGCCTCCTCCTTGGGGGGGCGGCCGCTGAAGGTGGTGAGGAAGATCGGGTCGCGCCGGTGGGTGATGCAGTGGAAGCGCACCAGCGGCGAATCCTCGATGCCGCCGTAGAAGCCCATGTGGTCACCGAAGGGGCCGTCCGGGGCCTCCTCCCCGGGAGTGATGCGACCCTCGAGGACGATCTCCGCATCGGCGGGGACCTCGAGGTCGAGCGTGCGGCACCTGGCCAGCCTCACCCCCTCGCCCCCGTAGAGACCGGCGAAGAGCCATTCGCTCAGCTGCACCGGGATCGGCGTGGCGGCCGCCAGCACCAGCAGGGGGTGCACGCCGATCGCCACCGCCACCTCCAGGGGCCGCCCCAGGGCCGCCGCCTTGCGCAGATGCCGGGCGCCGCCGCGCACCGACAGCCAGTGCACCGTCATCGTGGTGGCCGACTGCCGCTGCAGCCGGTAGACCCCCACGTTGGGAACCCCGGTCTCGGGATCCTTGGTGATCACCAGGCCGAGGGTGACCACCCCGCCCGCATCTCCCGGCCAGGGGCGCAGCAGCGGCAGCGCCTCCAGGTTCACCTCCGCGCCGCGCAGCACCCGCTGCTGGCAGGGGGGAAGCAGGTCGCGGTCGGGCCGGGCCTTCACCAGGTCCCAGAGCACGCCGCCGAATCGCCGCAGCTCGGCGGCCCCCTTGGGGGGGCGCGGCTGCTGCAGCAGGGCCAGGCGCTCCCCCAGGTCCTCCAGCTCCCCGGCCCGCTCCATGCCCAGGCTCCACAGCACCCTCTCCACCGTGCCGAGCACGTTCACCGCCACCGGCAGCGGCGATCCGATCACGTTCTCGAACAGCAGGGCCGGCCCGCCGAGTCCCAGCACCCGGTCGGCGATGGCGGCCAGTTCGAGGTCGGCGTCGACGGGCGCGGTGATGCGCCGGAGCCGGCCGCGGCTCTCCAGCAGGTCCAGGAAGGCGCGCAGGTCGCCCCCCCGCCGGATCCCCGCCGCCTGCTGGCCCACCGCCCGATCTCCAGACGCTGACTACTGTGACGCACCGAAACCCCTGGCCGCGTTCCGTGCAGATCCACTACTTCCACACCTCCGAGTCCGTGCCGGAGGTGCGGAGTCCGGCCGAGGGCGGGCCCGATGCCGCCGTGGTCGTCGACGTGCTGCGGGCCACCACCACGATCGCCTGGGCGCTGGCCAACGGTGCCGAGGCGGTGCAGGCCTTCGCCGACCTCCAGGAGCTCGACAGCGCCGCCGCCGCCTGGCCCGCGGAGCGGCGTCTGCGGGCCGGTGAGCGGGGCGGGCAGCGGGTGGAGGGTTATGACCTCGGCAACTCTCCCGTGGCGGTGAGCCCCGAGCGGGTGGGGGGCTGCCGGCTCTTCATGAGCACCACCAACGGCACCCGCTCCCTGCAGCGGGTGCGGCGGGTGCCGCTGCTGCTCACCGCCTGCCTGCCCAACCGGGCAGCCGTGGCGCGCCGGCTGGTGGAGCGGGACTGCCGCCAGGTCTGGATCGTGGGCAGCGGCTGGGAGGGGGCCTATTCCCTCGAGGACAGCCTGGCGGCCGGCGCGGTGGCCTCCGCCGCGATCGAGCTGGCGGTGAGCCCCCACCGTGAGGTGGGCTGCGGCAATGACGAGATGCTCGCCGCCCTGGCCCTGTGGCAGCAGTGGCGCCACGACACCGAGACCTGCCTGCGGGTGGCGAGCCACGGCCAGCGGCTTCAGCGGCTCGGCGACCACGACGCCGACTTCGTCTGCTGCGCCGCCGTGGATGCCCTGGAGGTGGTGCCCACCCAGACGGAGCCGGGGATTCTGCGGGCCGTCTGACCCCCCTTGTGTCTTGCGGCACCTCCCTTACAGTTCGCCGGTCCTCAACCCGGGCCCGGTGAGCAGTTTCCTGGCAGCCGCCATCCAACTCACCAGCACCCCAGATCCCGAAGCCAACTTCGCGGCCGCCGAGGAGCAGATCGAGATCGCGGCCCGCCGCGGCGCCGAGCTGGTGGGGCTGCCCGAGAACTTCGCCTTCATGGGCGAGGACTCCCGCCGTCTCGAACTCGCCGCGGGCCTGGCGGAGCGCTGCAGCCGCTTCCTCGTCACCATGGCCCGCCGCTACCAGGTGACTCTCCTGGGCGGGGGGTTCCCGGTGCCCGCCGGCGAGGGCCACACCGTCAACCGTGCCGAGCTGGTGGGACCGGAGGGCCAGCTCCTCGCCCGCTACGACAAGATCCACCTCTTCGACGTGGACATTCCCGACGGGATCACCTACCGGGAGTCGGCGACCGTGGAACCCGGCCGGGAGCTGCCACCGGTGGTGGAGGTGCCCGGGCTCTGCCGGATCGGACTCTCCATCTGTTACGACGTGCGCTTCCCCGAGCTCTACCGGCACCTGGCCGGCGCCGGCGCCGAGCTCCTGATGGTGCCGGCCGCCTTCACCGCCTACACCGGCAAGGACCACTGGCAGGTCCTGCTCCAGTCCCGGGCGATCGAGAACACCGCCTACCTCCTGGCGCCTGCCCAGACGGGCCTCCACTACGGCCGCCGCCAGACCCACGGCCACGCCCTGGTGATCGACCCCTGGGGCACCGTGCTCGCCGACGCCGGCCTCGAGCCCGGGCTGGCGATGGCTCCGGTGGACCCTGCCCACCTCCGGCGGGTGAGGGAACAGATGCCCAGCCTTCTGCACCGCCGGCCGGCGCTGTTCTGAGGAGATGGCGGACGTGGCGGAGCGGGCGAGGAAGCCGGGGCGCGGAGCGAGGCGTTGCCTCCTGGCGGTGATGGGCGGCCTGATGCTGCTGGCCTCGCTGCCGGCGCGGGCAGCCAGCTCCCTGGCGGCCTGGCGCATCACCCGCGACGGCAACCTCGAGCTGCGCACCTCACCGGGCACCCAGGTCCGCGCGTACTTCGAAGGGGGATCCGGCAGCCGCGGACCGCGGATCTGGTTCGATCTGCCGGGTGCTCCCCAGACCCCCCGCGAGATCCGCGGTTCCGGGGTGCTCAAGGAGGTGCGGATCGGCAAGCCGACCCCCACCACCACCCGGCTTGTGCTCGAGTTCGACCGGGGGGTGCAGCTGGATCCCCGCCGTCTGCGGCTGGTGGGCACCGCCACCGACCGCTGGCGGATGGACCTGGAGGGCATCTCCAGCCGACGCCTGCCCACCATCGGCGAGGGCCGTTTCAACGTCCCCACCCCCACCTGGAGCCGGTCCGGCTGGTCTCCGACCACCACCGCCTCGGCCCCGATCAGCATCGAGGGGCTGCCCAGCGTCCCCCGTGGCCGCTACCGGGTCGTGATCGACCCGGGCCACGGCGGTCCCGACCCCGGGGCGGTGGGCATCGGCGGTCTGCGGGAGACCGACGTCGTCCTCGACGTCGGCCTGCAGGTGGCCCAGCTGCTGCAGCGCAGTGGCGTGCAGGTGCTGCTGACCCGCACCTCCGAGGTGGACGTCGACCTGCCGCCCCGGGTGTCGCTCGCCAACCGCAGCCGCGCCGACGCCTTCGTGAGCCTGCACGCCAACGCGCTGAGCATGGCGCGGCCGGACGTGAACGGGATCGAGACCTTCTATTACGCGGGCGGGCGCTCCTACCAGCTGGCCTCCGCGATCCAGAACCGTCTCATGTCGGTGAATCCCGGAACGCCCAACCGGGGGGCGCGGCCCGGTCGGTTCTATGTGATCCGTCGTACGGTGATGCCGGCCGCCCTGGCGGAGATGGGCTTCGTGACGGGTCGCATCGACGCTCCGCGGCTCGCCAATCCCAGCCACCGGCGTCGGCTCGCCCAGGCCGTGGCCGCGGGAATCCTCGATTTCCTGCGCTGATCGCCTTGAGTCTCCTGGTGGGCCTGTTCGACAGCGGTCTCGGTGGACTCACCGTCCTGCGGCAGCTTCTCGCCCTCTATCCCCATACCCCCTGCCTCTACCTCGGGGACACGGCGCGGGTGCCCTACGGCCAGCGGACCACCGAGGAGATCCGGGCCATCGCCACGGAGGTGGTGCACTGGCTGAGGCTTCAGGGGGTGGGGGTGCTGGTGATGGCCTGCAACACCTGCAACGCCCTGGCCCTCGACGTGGCGGTGGCGGAGGCGGGCGTGCCCGTGGTGGGGCTGATCGACAGCGTGGCGGCGGAGCTCACCAGCGACCGGGTGGGGGTTCTCGCCACACCGGCCACCGCCGCGAGCGGGGCCTACCGGCGTGCCATCCATGCGTCCCGCCCCTCCTCCCGGGTGGTCGAGGTGGGCTGTCCCGCCTTCGTTCCCCTCATCGAGGCCGGCGATCTCGCCTCCGCCGATCTGCGGGAAGCCGCCCGCGGCTATCTGGCTCCCCTGCTGGAGCAGGGGGTGGACACCATCGTGCTCGGATGCACCCACTACCCGCTGCTCCGTCCCCTGCTCAGCGAGCTGCTGCCCCCGGACGTCCAGCTGGTGGACCCGGCGGTGGCGGCCGCCCTGCGCCTCGGCCCGCTGCTCGCCAACCTCGGCGATCCGCCGGAGGTGGAGCGCGAGGGCGATCCGGTCAGTCCGCCCCTGACCCGCTCCCGCTACTTCGTCACGGGTGCGGCGGAGGACTTCGCCACGGCGGCCACCTCCTGGCTGGGGGACCGCCCCACGGTTCACACCGTCAGCCTCCAGTCCCCCGCACGCGCCTTCTGAGGCGCGGCGCCTAGGATCGCGCCACTGGGGAGGTCACGTGACCACGGTTGCAGAGCTGCTTCAGCCGGTGGAGGCCGACCTCGATGCCCTGCTTGCCGATCTCCGCAGTCTGATCGGTGCCGGCCACCCCATCCTCCAGGCCGCCGCCGAGCACCTCTTCGCGGCCGGCGGCAAGCGGCTGCGCCCCGGCATCGTGCTGCTCCTGGCCCGGGCGATCGCCCCCGACGGCGGTCTCGGCTCCCGGCAGCGCCGCCTGGCGGAGATCACCGAGATGATCCACACCGCCTCGCTCGTCCACGATGACGTGGTGGACGAGGCCTCCACCCGCCGCGGCGTGGCCACCGTCCACAGCCGGTTCAACCACCGCGTGGCCGTGCTGGCCGGAGACTTCCTCTTCGCCCAGGCCAGCTGGCACCTCGCCAACCTCGACGACCTCGAGGTGGTGAAGCTGCTCTCCCGGGTGATCATGGACCTCGCCGACGGCGAGGTGCGCCAGGGCCTCTACCGCTACGACACCGGCCAGAGCCTCGAGGCCTACCTCGAGAAGAGCTACTGCAAGACCGCCTCCCTGATCGCCAACAGTTCCAGGGCGGTCGGGGTGCTCTCCGGGCTGGCGGGCGCCCGGCTCGACGACCTCTTCCTGTTCGGTCGCCAGCTCGGCCTCGCCTTCCAGGTGGTGGACGACATCCTCGACTTCACCGCCAGCGACCAGCAGCTCGGCAAGCCCGCCGCCAGTGACCTCGCCTCCGGCTATCTCACCGCCCCGGTGCTCTATGCCCTGCAGGAGCGTCCCGCCCTCGGCCGGCTGATCGAGCGGGAGTTCAGCCAGGAGGGAGATCTCGACCAGGCCCTCGCCCTGGTGCGGGACTGCGAGGCCATCCCCCGCGCCCGCTCCCTCGCCGAGGGCTTCGCCCGTGAAGCCCGCGACGCGATCGGCTGGCTGCCCGGCTCGGACTCCCGCAGCGCTCTGCGGGCCCTGCCGGAATTCGTGCTCAGCCGTCTCTACTGAGCGTTCTCCGCCGCGGCGGGCATTTCCGGTCTTTCCAGCCGCACCTCCGCCAGGCTCGCGAGCCTCAGCACACCGGCGGGAAACGCCTCCATCGGAATGCCCGGCGCCACGCACACATGCACCCGGCAGCCGGCGTCCAGGGCGGCCTGTGCGCCAGCGGGTGAGTCCTCGAACGCCCAGCATTCCGCGCTGGCCACCCCCAGCCGCCGTGCCGCCAGCAGGAAAGCATCTGGGGCCGGCTTGCCGCGGCCGAGCTCGGGATCGTCTCCGTAGACCCGTTCCCGAATCTGTTCGAGCCAGGGATGGCCTTGGCTCTTGAGGGCCACCGCCGCCGCCGAACTGCTGGTGGTGATCGCCATCGGAATGGCGAGTTCGCCGCAACGGACCACCAGCTCCCGGGCTCCGGGCATGGCCGGTGCGCCGGGCAGCAGCGCCTCAGCGATCGGCTGCCGCACCGCCAGCAGTTCCTCGCGGCTCGGCGGGGTGGCGCCATCCTCGGCGATCCAGCGGCGCACCTGCTCGGCACAGTCGAGACGGCGGCGTCCCCGCAGCTGCAGCAGCTGCCCCTCCTCGAGGTGGGTTCCGAACCGGGCCGCCGCCTGCCGCCAGGCCAGAGCATGCAGCGGCTCGGTGTCGATCAGCAGGCCGTCGAGATCGAACAGACAGGCGGCGGGTGGCTCCATCCCCACAGCCTGACCTAGGCGCCGCCGTTCCGGCGTCCCGGATCGGGGTAATGCTCCTCGAGGGCCGTCTCCAGCGTGGTGAGCAGAAGCACCAGAGCGGCGTGGGGCTGCAGCTCCTCGCCGCTGACGCTGCGGATCCAGCGGTGGCAGAGCTCCTCGATTCTCTGGAACAGCGAACCGCCGTTGCGGAGCATTCCCATCACCCGCTCCACGCTGGCCTCGTCCACCTCCGGCGGCAGCCCCACCACGTAACGGCGGCCGTCCTCCCCCACATAGGTGATGCGCCCCTCCCCGTCGAGGGCCGGGCCGGCATGGGGAGTGACGGGGTCAGGCTCCATGAACCGCCTCCGCGGGCGGTTTCATCCTGCCCGCCCCCGCCACCGTCATGGGGACGGTGATGATCAGCGCTGCTGATGCCCGCCCCCGTTCCCTTGGCGGCGCCGTTCTGCGCTTGACTGCTCGGGCGCCCCGCCGATCCTCGCCATGCCCGAGGCCAGTCACGCCCCCACCATCGAATCGGTGCTGCACGAACAGCGCAGCTTCGATCCCCCCGCGGAGCTGGCGGCGGCCGCCCGCATCGGCTCCATGGAGGCCTACCGGGACCTCGTCCGGCAGGCGGAGGAGGACCCCGACCGCTTCTGGGCGGAACGGGCCCGCGGCGAACTCCACTGGTTCGACCCGTTCCAGAGCGTCCTGGACTGGAGCGATGCCCCCTTCGCCCGCTGGTTCGGGGGTGGCACCACCAATCTTTCGTACAACTGCCTCGACCGGCACCTCGACGGTCCCCGGGCCGACAAGACCGCCCTGATCTGGGAGGGGGAGCCCGGCGACACGCGCCGCTTCACCTTCCGGGAGCTGCACCGCGAGGTCTGCCGTGCCGCCAACGCCCTGCGCTCCCTCGGCATCGGCAAGGGGGATCTGGTGGCGCTCTACATGCCCATGGTGCCGGAGGCGGCGATCGCGATGCTCGCCTGTGCCCGCATCGGGGCGCCCCACTCGGTGGTGTTCGGCGGCTTCTCCGCCGAGGCCCTCAGGGACCGGCTGATCGACGGGGCCGCCAGGGCGGTGATCACCGCCGACGGCGGTTTCCGCAAGGACAAGGCGGTGGCCCTCAAGCCGGCGGTGGACGCGGCCCTCGCCCATGGCTGCCCGACGGTGGAGCACGTGCTGGTGGTGAAGCGCACCGGCGAGCCGGTGACGATGGAGGACGGCCGGGACCGCTGGTGGCACGAACTGGTGGAGCCCCAGCCGGCGGACTGCGAGGCGGTGCCGATGGACAGCGAGGACCGCCTGTTCGTGCTCTACACCTCCGGCTCCACCGGCAAGCCCAAGGGGGTGGTGCACACCACCGCCGGCT
>CAZVPB010000029.1:0-16860 GCA_964628165.1 uncultured Cyanobium sp. | reverse complement strand
ACACCGTGCTGGTGTTCGGCCAGATGAACGAACCCCCCGGCGCCCGCTTCCGGGTCGGCCACGCGGCCCTCACCATGGCGGAGTACTTCCGTGACGAGGCCCGTCGGGACGTTCTGCTGCTGATCGACAACATCTACCGGTTCATCCAGGCGGGCCAGGAGGTTTCGGGTCTGATGGGGGAACTGCCTTCGCGGGTCGGCTACCAGCCCACCCTCGCCTCGGAGCTGGCGGCCCTCGAGGAACGCATCAGCAGCACCGGCGGCGGGGCGATCACCTCGGTGCAGGCGGTCTACGTCCCCGCCGACGATTTCACCGATCCGGCGGCGGTGCACACCTTCTCCCACCTCTCCGCCTCGATCGTGCTCTCCCGCAAACGGGCCAGCCAGGGCTTCTACCCTGCCGTGGAACCGCTGCGCTCCAATTCGCGGCTGATGAGCCGCAGCGCCGCCGGCGACCGCCACTACGAGATCGCCCTGGCCGTGCGCGAAACCCTGGCCAACTACGAGGAGATCAAGGACATGATCGCCATGCTGGGCATCGAGGAGCTCTCGGTGAAGGACCGCCGCATGGTGAACCGGGCCCGCCGGCTGGAGCGGTTCCTCACCCAGCCCTTCCACTCCACCGAGCAGTTCACCGGCAAGCCGGGCAGGACCGTTCCCCTCGCCGAGGCGCTGGACGGCTGCGAGAGGATCCTGGCCGACGAGTTCGCCGAGGCGGAAGAGTCGTCGCTCTACATGGTGGGCACTCTCGCGGAGGTGGAGAGCTAGTGGAACTGCGCATCCTGGTGCCGGGCCGCGAGGTGCTCCTCACTCCCGTCCGCCGCGTCTCCGCCGAGGGCACCGCCGGCAGCTTCACCCTGCTGCCCAACCATGTCGACCTGCTCACCGCCCTGGTTCCCGGCATCCTTGCCTACCAGACGGGTGCCGACGAGGGGGAGGTCTATGTCGCCATCGACGAGGGACTGCTCCTCAAGCGGAGCGACACGGTGGTGGTGATGGTGCGGCGGGCCGTGCCCAGCCCCGACCTCGATGGCCTGCGGCAGAGGCTGGAGGAGGAGTTTCTCAGCCTGGACGAGAACGAACGGCAGGCCCGTCGCGTGCTGGAACGGCTCGAGTCGAGCTTCCTGGCGGGCCTCATCGACCTCGGCGGGGTGACGCCGTGACCGTCCCTCCGCCGCCGTCCGGTCATGAGGAGGAACGGGCCTTCCGCGAGGCGGTGGAGGCCCGCCGCCGCCGCCGCCTCAGGGCCCGTGCCGAAGGCGACCGGAGCGTCTGGAGAGGACTCGGAGTGTTCGGCATGGTGGGCTGGGCGGTCAGCCTTCCCACCCTGCTCGGCATCGCCGCCGGGCTCTGGATCGACCGCCGCTTTCCCGGTTCCTACTCCTGGACCCTCACCCTGCTGTGTCTGGGCGTCGCCCTCGGTTGCTGGAATGCCTGGAGCTGGATCCAGCGCGAACAGCGCGAGGACTGACCCCGCCCCCTCCGGTTCCGACCCATGGACACCCCCATCGCCCTGGTTCTCTCCTTCGCCGCCGGCGGATTGGTGGGTGCTCTCTTCTTCACCGGACTCTGGTTCACGGTGCGGCGGCTGCCAGGGGCCGCCAACCCGATGCTGCTCATGATCGGCAGCGCGGCGCTGCGGCTGGGCCTGGTGCTGCCCTCCCTCGCCTTCATCGCCGGAGGCTCCTGGGGGCGGCTGGGCCTGGCCATCCTGGGCTTCCTCGCGATGCGCACCGTGCTGATCCTGCGCTGGCGCCCCACCGGAGAGGTCTGAACGGCGCCGATGCAGCTGAGCCCCGACTCGATCGTGATCGCCCGCTGGGGCCCCTTCCCCCTCAGCGCCACGGTGCTCTTCACCTGGCTCACCATGCTTCTGCTGGTGACGCTGGCGGCCCTGATCACCCGCCGCCTGAGCTGCGGTCCCCGCATCGGCAACCTCCAGGCCGTGCTGGAACTGGTGGTGGCGTCCATCTGCGCACAGATCCGCGAGATCACCGGCGAGCCCTGCGAGCCCTATCTGCCCTTCGTGGGCACCCTCTTCCTCTTCATCCTGGTTTCCAACCTGCTGGCGCCGGTGCCCGGCTACGAGGCCCCCACCGGATCCCTGTCCACCACCGTGGCGCTGGCGCTGTGCGTGTTCGTGGCGGTTCCTCTCTACGGCATCAGCCGGGTGGGTCTGGTCGCCTATCTGCGCTCCTACCTGCAGCCGACTCCGCTGATGCTTCCCTTCCAGATCATCGGTGAGTTCTCCCGCACGCTGGCCCTGGCCATGCGCCTGTTCGGAAACATCATGAGCGGCAACCTGATCACCGCCATCCTGCTCTCGATCGTTCCTCTGTTCGTGCCGGTGGTGATGCAGTTGCTCGGGCTCGTGATCGGGCTGATTCAGGCCTATGTGTTCGCCGTGCTGGCGTTGGTGTACATCTCCTCGGCCGCTACCATCCAGAGAAAGCACCAGGCATCGACGGAGGCCAGCTCCCATGAGTGATCTCGCCCTGATCGGCATGGCCTCGATCGTGGTCGCCGGCCTCACGATGGCCATCGGTTCGATCGGTCCTGCCCTCGGAGAGGGCTGGGCCGTGGCGCGCGCCCTCGGAGCCCTGGCCCAGCAGCCCGACAAGGCCAACGTCATCACCCGCACTCTTTTCGTTGGCCTGGCAATGGTGGAATCGACAGCCATTTATTGCCTGGTGGTGGCCATGGTGATCATTTTCGTGAACCCTTTCTGGGTCTATTTCAAGGGTCTCTGAGATGCTGGTCGACTGGTTCATCGTCGTTGCGCAGATCGTCAATTTCCTCATCCTCGTCGCCCTGCTGCGCTGGTTCCTCTACCGGCCGGTGCTCTCGGTGATGGGGAAACGGAAGGAGGGCATCCGGCGGGAATGGGAAGAGGCCCGGCAGCTGCAGGAGAAGGCCGAGGACGAGCTCGCCGAGCATCGGCGGCTGCGCCGGCGGCTCGAGGCCGAGCAGGAGGACTGGCGCCGGCAGGCCCGCTCCGAGGTGGAGCGGGAGCGGCACCGTGCGATGGAGGAGATGCGGCAGGACATCCAGGAGCAGCGGCGGCGCTGGCGGGCGGATCTCGAGCGGGAACGGGAGGCGGGCATGGAGCGGCTCCGCGCCCGGCTCCTCGATCAGGTGCAGTCGGTGGCGCGTCGCGCCCTCGCCGACCTGGCTTCGGTGCAGCTGGAGGAACAGATCGTCGACCGTTTTCTCGACCGCCTCGACCGCCTGGAGCCGGACCGCCGCGAGGCTCTCCTGGCGGAACTGGAGGAGGAGCCGGGCAGCGTGCGGCTGCGCACCGGATTCGGCCTCGGCGAGGAGCGGCGTGAGGACCTCCGCCGCCGACTGTCCACCTGTCTGCCGCCGCTGGATCCACAGGGCCTGACCTTCGAACGGGAGCCGCGGCTGCTCTGCGGCATCGAGCTGCACACCCCCACCCAGGTGATCGGCTGGAACCTCGAGGAGTACCTGGCGGGGCTCGACCGGAGCCTCTCCGCCGCCCTCTCCCGGGAGTCCCGCGATGCACTTGTTCAGGTCGGTGGGTGAGCTGGAGGAGCTGGCCGGCCGCACGTTCGAGATCTTCGGCGATGTGCTGGCCGGACACCGGGCGGAACTCGCCTTCAGGGAAGTGGGTGTGGTGTGCTCGCTGCGGCCCGGCATCGCCCTGGTGCGCGGCCTGGCGGGGGTGCAGGCCGATGAGCTGGTGTCGTTTCCCTCCCGCTCCCGGGTGCCGGGGGGGGCTCCGCTCCAGGGTGTCGTGTTCAACCTCGACGCCGACGAGGTGAGCGTGGTGCTGCTCGGTGAGGACCGACGGCTGCGGGCCGGCGACGAGGTGTTCCGCACCGGCCGGGTGATGGACGTGCCGGTGGGCGAGGCACTGCTGGGCCGGATGGTGAATGCCCTCGGCGACCCCCTCGACGGCGGCCGGCCCCCTGCGGCGGTGGACCGCTGGCCGCTGGAACGGCCGGCCCCGCCGATCCTGGCGCGGGCGCCGGTGCGTGAACCGCTGCAGACCGGCTGGAAGGTGGTGGATGCCCTGATCCCGATCGGCCGGGGCCAGCGGGAGCTGATCATCGGTGACCGCCAGACCGGCAAGACCACCATCGCCGTCGACGCCATCCTCAACCAGAAGGGGAAGGACGTGCTGTGCATCTACTGCGCCATCGGTCAGCGTTCCGCCGCGATCACCGAGGTGGTGGCCACCCTCGAGCGGGGCGGTGCGATGGATTACACGGTCGTGGTGGTGGCGGCGGGCCACGATTCCACCGGGCTCCAGGTCTTCACCCCCTACGCCGCCACCACCATGGGGGAATACTTCGCCGAACAGGGTCGGGACGTGCTGATCGTCTACGACGACCTCACCCACCATGCCCATGCCTACCGGGAGCTCTCGCTGCTGCTCCGTCGTCCGCCGGGCCGCGAGGCCTATCCCGGTGACATCTTCTATCTCCATTCCCGGCTGCTGGAGCGCTCCACCCACCTGAGCGAGGAACGGGGAGGCGGGTCGCTCTCGGCCCTGCCGATCATCGAGACCCAGGCCGAGAACATCTCCGCCTACATCCCCACCAACCTGATCTCGATCACCGACGGTCAGATCTATCTCTCTCCGGAGCTGATGCGCAAGAGCATCTATCCCGCCGTCGATGTGGGGCGTTCGGTCTCGAGGGTGGGCGGCCGGGCGCAGCTGCCGGCCCTGCGGGAGGTGGCCTCTCCGCTGCGGCTCAGCTATGCCCAGTTCCAGGAGATGGAGCTGTTCACCCGCTTCGGCACCCAGCTCGACAGCACGACCCGGCATCAGCTCGAGCGCGGCCGCCGCATCCGCCGGGTGCTGCAGCAACCGCTCCACCATCCCCTCTCCGTCGCCCGCCAGGTCGGCCTTCTCCATGCGGTGGCCCAGGGGCTGCTCGATGAGCTGGCGGAGGATCGCATCGCCGCGATCGAGGATCGCCTCGGTGACGCCCTGGAGAGCCGTGAGCCGGACCTCTGTGAGCGGATCGAGGCGGGGGAGGCGCTGAGCGAGGCCGACCGGGAACGCCTCGAAGCCACGATCCGCGATGTCCTGCGCCAGAAGGATCCCGGCGGCGGCAGGGCGGATCCTGCCCGCGACTGACCCTTTCCGGCGATGCAGCAACTCGAGCAACTCCGCTCCAGCATCCGCCTGCTCGAGGACCTTCAGGCCGTGGTGCGCACGATGAAGGCCATGGCGCGGGTGGCGGTGCGCCGTTACGAGACGGTGCGGGAATCGCTCCAGGGCTATGGGGCCAGCGTCGACCTCGCCCTGCATGCCTTCCTGCAGGACCGCCGGTTCCAGGAACGCGCCGGCCTGCCCTCCTTCCTCACCGGGGCCCCTGGCGGGGCCCCCGCCGGGGTGGGCGTGATTCTCTTCGGATCCGACCAGGGCCTCTGCGGCACGTTCAACGAGCGGGTGATGTCCCGCCACCGGGCGTTGCTGCGGGACCTCGACACCGCGCGCGGCCCCTGCCGCCGGGCCGTGGTGGGCCGGCGGCTCGCCGCCCTGCTGGCGGCGGACGGGGCTGCGGACCCCAGCTTCGCCCTGCCCCACGCGGTGGAGGGCATCACGCGCCTGATCCAGGATCTGCTGCTGCTGATCGAGGAGTGGCGCTTCGGTGGCGATCCGCTCGATCAGCTCCTCCTCGTCCACCACCGGGTGGAGGGAACGGCCCGCAGCGAGCCGGTGGTGACGCAGCTCCTGCCCCTCGAACGGGGCTGGCTGCAGCACCTGTGGGACAAGCCCTGGGATTCACGGTCACGACCCCTGCTGGTCGGGGACCCGACCGATCTCTTCCGGAGGATCGTGCGGGAGCTCATCACCGTCTCGCTGCACCGCGCCGCGGTCGAGTCGCTGGCGAGCGAGAACGCGGCCCGCCTGGCGGCCATGCACTCCGCCGAGCGCAACCTGGAGGAACGGCTGGGGGAACTGAACCAGGCCTACCGCCGGGAGCGTCAGAACGCCATCACCTCCGAGCTGCTCGACGTGGTGGCGGGATTCGAGGCGCTTCAGCGGCGGGAGACGCCGTGAGCGCAGCCCTGGGGAGGCCCGCTCGCCGGCTCAGGGAGCCGTCACGGCACCGGGATAGCCGCTCCAGCGCTTGAGCTCCTCCAGGCTCTGGACGCCCTCGAGCCTGCGGTCCCCCATCACCCAGGTGGGGTAGGCGCGGATCTCCGCGGCCTGGCACCGCTCCCGGCCCGCATCCGTCTTGTCGCACTCCACGTAGGGCAGCCGGTTGCCGGCCTCCTGGCCGAAGAGATGCTTCTGCTTGAAGCAGGCGGGGCACCACCAGGCGCCGTAGAAGAGAACTCCGCGGCGGCGCAGGTACTCGGTGAGGGCCATCTGGTCGGAGTTGGAGGCCTGCAGGGGCTCACCGAGGGTCGGCGTGGTGCTGCCGCGCTCACCCTCCCCGGCCCGGGCCGACGGTTCGGAGGCGGCCAGTCCGGTCAGAGCCAGACCGGCCAGCAGACCGGCCAGCGCGAGGGGCCGGCCGGCGAGGCGGCGGGGCCACGTCCGGCGGAGCTGGGCGGTCTCTGCTGCGTCCATGGCGGAAGAAGGGGGCACCGTGGGGGAAATGTAGGCCGTTCGTTCGGCCTTCCGCCCCGCCGGAGCCGCCGGGAAAGATCCCATGGCTGAGAGAATCCCATTTCCTTCCTGCGAGACAGCGCAGGCCCGGTACGGATCGATGACCGCAATCGTGCAGCCGAAGCAGGGATGAGCGTCAACGGGTATCGCGATTACTTCAAGGTTCTCGGAGTCGAACGCTCCGCCGATCCCGACGCCATCAAGCGTGCCTTCCGCAAACTGGCCCGGCAGTACCACCCCGATGTGAATCCGGGGGACGAGAACGCCGAGGCCCGCTTCAAGGAGATCAGCGAGGCCTACGAGGTGCTCTCGGATCCCGAGAAGCGGCGGCGCTACGAACAGTTCGGCCAGTACTGGAATCAGATGGGCGGTCCCGGCGGGGGCGGAGCGGCTGGGTTCGACGTCGATTTCGGCCGCTACGGCAACTTCGACGAGTTCATCAACGATCTGCTGGGCCGCTTCGGCGGCGGTGCCGGCGGATTCGCCGGCTCACCGGGCGGATTCGGCTTCGCCTCCGGATTCCCCGGCGGCTTCCCGGGCGGATTCGGTGGCTCCGGCTCCCGTGCCGCGGCCCCCAATCTCGACGCCCAGGCCACCATCACCCTCAGCTTCTCCGAAGCCTTCCACGGCTGTGAGCGCACCCTCGCCGTGAACGAGGAGCGGGTGCAGGTCCGCATTCCCCCCGGCGTGAAGAACGGCAGCCGCCTGCGCCTGCGGGGCAAGGGAAACCTCCAGCCCGGCACCGGCAGGCGGGGCGACCTCTACCTCGACATCCGTCTGCAGCCGCACCCCATCTGGCGGCTCGACGGCGATCAGCTGCGGGCCGAACTGCCCCTCAGCCTCGACGAACTGGCGCTCGGGGGGGAGGTCACCGTCGCGACACCGGAGGGAGAGGCCACGGTGCAGGTGCCCGCCGGCATGACCCTCGGCCGCAGTCTCCGGCTGAGGGGCAAGGGATGGCCCCTGCGGGGAGGCCGCGGCGATCTGCTGCTCACGCCGATCCTCTCGCTGCCGGATGAGCTCAGCGGGCGGGAGAGGGAACTGCTCGAGCAGCTCCGCCAGGCCCGCAGCGCCGATCCGCGGCAGGGCTGGATCGCCTCCGCCCGCCTCTGAGGAGACCGCCACCCCATCCCTAGGATCCGCCCCAGCCAGATCCTCCCCATGGAACTCACCTACCGTCCCCGTCGGCTGCGGCGCACGCCGGCGCTGCGGGCCATGGTGCGGGAGAACCATCTCGATCCGGCCGACTTCATCTATCCCCTCTTCGTGCACGAGGGGGCCACCAACGAGCCCATCGGCGCGATGCCCGGTGCCTTCCGCTGGAGTCTGGAGGGGTTGCTCGAGGAGGTGGGCCGTGCCTGGGACCTCGGCATCCGCTGCGTCGTTCTCTTCCCGAAGGTGGCCGATGGCCTCAAGACCGAGGACGGGGCGGAGTGCTTCAACGAGGGAGGCCTGATTCCCCGCGCCATCCGCCGCCTCAAGGAGGTGCATCCCGAGATGGCGGTCATGACCGACGTGGCCCTCGATCCCTACTCCTGCGACGGGCATGACGGAATCGTCAGTGCCGACGGCACGGTGCTCAACGATGAGACGGTGGCCGTGCTGTGCCGCCAGGCGGTGGCCCAGGCGCGGGCCGGCGCCGACCTGATCGGACCCAGCGACATGATGGACGGACGGGTCGGCGCGATCCGGGAGACGCTCGATGAACACGGCTTCGAGCACGTCGGCATCATCAGCTACACCGCCAAGTACGCCTCCGCCTACTACGGGCCCTTCCGGGAGGCCCTCGATTCCGCTCCGCGGGCCGTCTCCTCCAAGCCCATCCCGAGGGACAAGAGCACCTATCAGATGGATCCGGCGAACGGCCGGGAGGCCCTCACCGAGGCCCTGCTCGATGAGCAGGAGGGGGCCGACATCCTCATGGTGAAACCGGGCCTGGCCTATCTCGACATCATCCATCGGCTGCGGGGCGAGACCGAGCTGCCCATCGCCGCCTACAACGTGAGCGGCGAATACGCCATGGTGAAGGCGGCCGCGGAACGGGGCTGGATCGACGAGAGGGCGGTGGTGCTGGAGACCCTTCTCTGCTTCCGCCGGGCCGGCGCCGATCTGATCCTCAGTTACCACGCCTGCGACGCCGCCCGCTGGCTGCGGCAGGGGTGACGCCCATCCGGCGGGAGACGCTCGAACTGCTGGACTGGACCAGGCTGGGCCAGCACCTGGCCAGCTTCGCCTCCACCGCGGCCGGCCGCCGCAGCTGCCTCGATCCGCCCCTGGGGGAGTCCCCCGCCGAAAGCCGCCGGCTGCTGCAGGAGACCACCGAACTGCTGGCCCTCGACGGACTGCTGGAGGGCGGGCTGAGTTTCCGCGGCGTGGCCGACATCGACGCCACCGTCCGCCATTGCGCCAAGGGCGGTGTCGTCGCCGCGACGGCCCTGCTGGAGGTGGCCGCCACGCTCCAGGCCGCGCGGCGGCTGCGGCGCAGCATCGAGGATCCAGCCCTGCGGCCGGCCTGCACCGGGCTGGTCGCCGCCATGCGGACCCTGCCGGAGCTGGAGCAGCGCCTCCTTTTCTGCCTGGAGGAGGGGGGCAGGGTGGCCGAACGGGCGTCACCCCCGCTGGCTGAAGTGCGGCTGGAGCTGCGCCGGGCCCGCCTGGAGCGGCGGGAGCGGCTCCAGGAACTGGTGCGGCGACTGGGCCCCCTGCTGCAGGACAGCGTGGTGGCCGAGCGGGACGGCCGGCCGGTGCTGGCGGTGAAGGCCGGGGCGGCGGGCGGCGTGCCCGGTCTCGTGCACGACAGCTCCGCGTCCGGCAGCACCGTCTTCATCGAGCCGGAAGCGGTGCTGCGCCTGGGCAACCGCATCCGGGATCTCGAGGGGCGGGAGCGTGACGAGGAGCAGAAGGTGCTGCGGGAGCTCGCCGGGGCGGTGGGCGAGAAGAGCGACATCCTTCTGGAGCTGCAGGCGCTGCTGGTGCGCCTCGACGCCGCCCTCGCCCGGGCCCGCTACGGCGCCTGGCTCGGGGCCGTCCGCCCCGTGCTCGCCGACGAGCCCGGCGCCCCCTTCGCGCTGCAGGATCTGCGCCACCCGCTGCTGGTGTGGCAGCAACGGCGGGAGGAGGGGCCGGCGGTGGTGCCGGTGGAGGTGAGCGTGCCGGAGCCGGTGCGGGTGGTGGCGATCACCGGCCCGAACACCGGCGGCAAGACGGTGACCCTCAAGAGCATCGGCCTGGCGGCCCTGATGGCCAGGGCAGGGCTGTTCCTGCCCTGTCGCGGCACCCCCCGCCTGCCCTGGTGTGATCCGGTGCTGGCCGACATCGGTGACGAGCAGTCGCTCCAGCAGAACCTCTCCACCTTCAGCGGCCACATCCGCCGCATCGCCCGCATTCTCGAGGCCCTTTCGGGCACCTCCGCCGCCCTCGTGCTGCTGGACGAGATCGGCGCCGGCACCGATCCCACCGAAGGGGCCGCTCTGGCGGCGGCCCTGCTGCGCCATCTGGCCGACCGGGCCCGGCTCACCGTGGCCACCACCCACCTCGGCGAACTCAAGGCGCTCAAGTACCGCGATCCCCGCTTCGAGAACGCCTCGGTGGCCTTCGATGTCGAGACCCTCTCCCCCACCTACCGGCTGCAGTGGGGCATCCCCGGCCGCAGCAACGCCCTGGCGATCGCCTCCCGGCTCGGGCTCGACCGTGCCGTGGTGGAGGCGGCGGAGCGCTCCCTCGGTCCCGCCGGCGAACGGGACGTGAACCGGGTGATCGAGGGGCTCGAACAGCAGCGCCGCCAGCAGCAGGAGGCGGCCGAGGCGGCGGCGGCGCTGCTGGCCCGCACCGAACTGCTCCATGAGGAGATCCTGCGGCGGTGGGAACGGCAGCGGGAGCAGTCGGCGGAACTGCAGGAGCAGCGCCGCCGCGAGCTGGAGAGCTCGATCCGTGAAGGCCAGGGCGAGGTGCGCCGCCTCATCCGACGGTTGCGGCGGGCGGGGGAGGAGCCGGGCCGGGTCGGGGGGGAGACGGCCCGGCGGGTGGGACAGCGCCTCAAGCGGCTGGAGGAGGAGCACCGGCCTCCGCCGGAGACCCGGCTTCATGCAGGCTGGCGCCCCAGGGTGGGAGACCGGGTGCGCCTTCTTTCCCTCGGCAAGGCCGCGGAGGTGCTGGCCATCTCCGACACCGGCGATGAACTCACCGTCCGCTGCGGCGTGCTGCGGCTCACCGTTCCCCTCGGCGGGATCGAGGGCCTCCACGGCGAGAAGCCCTCCTCCCCGGGCCCTGCGGGCCCCACCGTGCAGGTGCGCAGCCGCAGCGATCCCGGACGCCGTGGACCCGAGGTGCGCACCTCCGGCAACACCATCGACGTGCGGGGCATGCGGGTGCACGAGGCGGAGGCGGCCGTGGAGGAGTCGATGCGCACGGCGAACGGTCCCCTCTGGGTGATCCACGGCATCGGCACGGGGAGGCTGAAGCGGGGCCTGAGGGCCTGGCTCGAGACGGTTCCCTACGTGGAGAGGGTGAGCGATGCCGAACCGGGCGACGGCGGAGCGGGATGCACCGTGGTCTGGCCGAAATGAAGCCTCACTCGTCGAGAGGCAGGGCGTTGCCGACGTCGTCGAACAGCCGCCAGCCATGGGGCTCCACCTCCAGGTGCACCGTCTGGCCCGGCGCCAGCATCTCCTCCGGACCGGTGCGCACCAGCAGCAGGCGGTTGTCCGCCAGCAGCCGGCAGGTGAGCAGGATCTCGTTGCCGAGGGCCTCGCAGTGGCTCACCTCCGCGGCGAGGTTGCGGTTGGTGGCCGGCGCCAGCCGCAGGTGCTCCGGCCGCAGGCCGGCCGTCAGGCCCGCTGCGCTGCCTCCCCGCGCCAGCCAGCGGTCCAGCGCCCCGGCCATCCCGGTCTCCAGGGCGAAGCGCCGGCCCGCCACCATGAGATGGCCCTGGCCGGCGGCCGCCACCGGCAGGAGGTTCATCGGCGGACTGCCGATGAACTGCGCCACGAACAGGTTGGCCGGATGGCGGTAGAGCTCCATCGGGCTTCCCAGCTGCTGGAGCTTTCCCTGGCTGAGCACCGCGATGCGGTGTCCCATCGTCATCGCCTCCACCTGGTCGTGGGTCACGTAGAGGGTGGTGGTGCCCAGGTTCCGCTGCAGTTCGACGATCTGGGCGCGGGTGCCGGTGCGCAGCTTGGCGTCGAGGTTGCTCAGCGGCTCGTCCATGAGAAACACCGAGGGCTGGCGCGCGATCGCCCTGCCCAGCGCCACCCGCTGTTTCTGGCCGCCCGAGAGTTCCTTCGGCAGCCGCTCGAGCAGCGGCTCCAGTTCGAGCATGCCGGCCACGTCGGCCACCCTCGCCTCGATCCGCTCCTCCCGCCGGGAGGGCACCCGCAGCGGCGAAGGCCAGCGGCGCGTGGCCCTGTGCAGGGCATCCTGAAGCTGGGCGGGAAAGGTGCGGGGGCGGCTGCGGCGGAGCCCGAAGGCGAGATTGCCCCGCACGCTCAGGTGGGGATAGAGGGCATAGCTCTGGAACACCATCGCCACGTCCCGCTTCGCGGGGCGCAGGCCGGTGACGGGACGGTCCCCCACCAGGATCTCGCCGCTCGTGGGCGTTTCGAGCCCCGCCAGCAGCCTCAGCAGGGTGCTCTTGCCGCAGCCGCTGGGACCCACCAGCACGAGGAACTCGCCGTCCTCGATCGCCAGATCGAGTTTCCTGAGCACCTCCACCGGCTCACCGCCGCGGCGGGGCGGATAGGTCTTGCTGACCTGCTGGAACCGAACCCTGGCCAAGCCGGTGGCGCAACCGGGGGATCCTAGGCTCGCCCCAATGCAGTTCATTGATCTGGCCCGCATCACCGTGCGCGGCGGGCGCGGCGGTGACGGGATCGTGGCCTTCCGCAGGGAGAAGTACGTCCCGGCCGGCGGTCCCTCGGGGGGCGACGGCGGACGGGGCGGCGATGTGCTGCTCGAGGCCGACCCCAACCTGCAGACCCTCCTGGATTTCCGCTACCGCCGGGTGTTCGAGGCGGCGGACGGCGGCCGCGGCGGTCCCAACCGCCGCAGCGGGGCCAGCGGTGCCCCCCTGGTGATCCGGGTTCCGTGCGGCACCGAGGTGCGGGACCGGCGCACCGGCATCCTGCTCGGGGATCTGACCGAGCCGGGGCAGCGGCAGCTGGTGGCCCTGGGCGGCAGGGGGGGGCTCGGCAACGCCCATTTCCTCAGCAACCGCAACCGGGCCCCGGAGCGCTGCACGGAGGGAGGCGAGGGGGAGGAATGGGAACTGCAGCTGGAGCTGAAGCTTCTGGCGGAGGTGGGCATCATCGGGTTGCCCAACGCCGGCAAGAGCACGCTGATCGCGGTGCTGTCGGCGGCCCGGCCGCGCATCGCCGACTACCCCTTCACCACCCTGGTGCCCAATCTGGGGGTGGTGCGCCGGCCGAGCGGGGACGGCACCGTGTTCGCCGACATTCCGGGGCTGATCGAGGGGGCCGCGTCAGGGGCCGGCCTCGGGCACGAGTTCCTCCGGCACATCGAGCGCACCCGGCTGCTGCTGCACCTGGTGGACGCCTCCTCGGAGGACGTGGCCGGCGATCTGGCGGTGGTGGAGGGGGAGCTGTCCGCCTACGGCCACGGGCTCGACGACCGCCGCCGGCTGGTGGTGCTGAGCAAGGCCGATCTGGTGGAACCGGAGCGGCTCGAGGGGATGGTCCGGGAGATGGCCCCCCGCTGCGGGGGCCAGGCTCCCCTGGTGATCTCGGCGGCCTCCGGGCTCGGTCTGGAGCCGCTCAAGGCCGCCGTGTGGAACGAGCTGGGCCTGATGGAGGCCGTTCAGTCGTCGTAGACGCGGCACTCCGGCGCCTCGGGATTGAGGTCGCAGTAGACCTCCAGCGAGGTGGGATCGTGGTTGTCCTCGGGGTGGTGCTCCTTGTACTCCTCGAGACCCTTGAGCTCTTCCTCCAGGTGGCGCACCTTGCCCAGGTCGCCTTCGGCGCGGGCCTGCTCGATGTCGGCCTTGTCCTTGGCGATGTGCTCGTCGATGGATTTCATGCGAATACCGAACCGCCTGAGCGGAGAGCTTTCGATCCCCACCATACGGGTGAGGTGCCGGGGGGCGGAGGGGATGTGCGGTCCTGCTGATGGCTCCGTCGGCAGGGCTCAGACCGGCTGTTCCCCCTGGCGGCGGGCCTCCAGGAAGGCGAACACGCTCTTGTCGCCCACGTCGGCCGCCGCAGCCATCGGGAACTTGCGGAGGCAGAGGAACAGCAGCAGCGCGGCTTCCGCCGCGAGCAGCCTCACCGCCCACGGGCCCGGCAGCGCGCCGATCAGATAGCCGAGCAGGGCCACCGGCAGGAGGAGGGTGACCCCGATCGCCTCCGGCCGCCGGAAGCAGAAGAACTCCTTGAATCCCACGCCGGCCAGGGCGGCGAACAAGGGGCCCACCGCCAGGATCCAGAGCGGCTCACGCTCCAGGGCCACCATCATGCTGTCCGGGCCGTTCCGCAGCGCCAGCACGGCGGCCCCGAGGCAGCCGGCCAGCCAGAACAGCTGAAGCGCCCGGTGCAACGGCTTCAGATAGATGTGGATCCAGTGCAGCGCCAGGCCGAGGCCCGCCGCCATGGCCACCCACCAGGGCCAGAGATGGTCGGCACCCCACCGCCACCACTGCAGCAGCAGCCCGATCTGGGCCACGGCCACGGCGGTGAGGGAGAGGCGGTAGGCGAGCACCTCCCGCCGGTCCGTCGCCGTGATCGTGTACCGGCCGTACATGCCTTCGAAGACCGGCTCGGCGGCGGGAGGAAGGGTGGTGGTCATGGCGGTGCGGCCGGCGGTGGGGGCCCGGGCGGAGGGGATCCCACCAGTGTGGCCAGGTCGGGGCCGGCCGGGACGATCCCCGAGGGATGGAGGGGAAAGAGGGCGCCGAAGTAGTCGGTGCGCCAGGCCTGGGGCCAGCAGGTGGCGGCCACCCCCTCGAGGGCGTAGAACCGGCGCCGCCAGCTCCACAGGGCCGGCAGCTGCCACAGCGGTTGCCGGCTGCAGCCGAACAGGGGGGCATACACCAGCTCCAGGCGGATGAGGGTGGGGAAGAGCACCACGTCCGCCAGGGTGGGGGCGGGTCCGCAGAGCCACGGTTCGCCCTCCCTCTCCGCGGCGGCCAGGACGGCATCGAGGTCCCGGAGGGTGCCGAACAGGGCGGCTTCGGCCTCGTCGTAGGCGGCCTGGCTGCGGGCGAAGCCGCACCGGTACACACCGTCATTGACGCTTTCCTGCAGGCGCTTCCGCCATCGCCGGATCCCGTCGCGACGCGCCGGCGGATCCAGATCGGGCGCGCCTTCGGAGGGCCAGGCATTCAGCAGCTCGATCAGCCGTGCGCTCTCGTTCACCAGGATGCGGCGGTGGCGCCGCGACCAGAGGGCCGGCACGCTGGCCGGCGCCGTGGCGGCGGCGCCGCTGTCGCGGTAGAGCTGCTGCAGGGTCTCGAATCCCTCGAAGGGTTCGCCGAAGCGCCAGCGGCCCGCCTGCGGATCCGGCTCCACCACGAGCAGGTCGATCCGGCGGTCGAGCCCCCGCAGGGTCCAGGTGAGCCAGGTCCGGTGGGCCCAGGGGCAGCTGCGGCCCACGATCAGCACATGGGAGCCGGGTTCGCCGGCGTCGGCGGGGAGGGGGGGCAGTTCCGCGAAGGCCGCCGCCGGCCGGCGGTAGCGGCCCTCCCGATCGGCCGGACCGAGTCCGTTCATCAGCTGCAGCCACGCGCAGTGCCACACCGTGCGGGCGGTCTGCACCAGGGGGGCGGGAGGGCGCATCGGAGCCATGGGCCGTCTCCGTCCACTGTGGAGGTTGCGCCAGGCTGGGTCCTCAGCGCGGTGGCGGAGCGGGGGTTCCATGGAGCGACCCGGTGGTGGCAAGGTCCTGGTGGTGGGGGGCACCCACGGCAATGAACGCAACGCCGCCTGGCTCATCGAGGCCTGGCGGCGCCGGCCGGGGCTGCTGCGCCGCAGCGGCCTGGGGGTCGAGCTCGTGATCGGCAATCCCGCCGCCCACGGCTCCGGACGGCGCTACGTGGAGCGGGATCTCAACCGCAGCTTCGATCCGGTCCTGCTGGCGGACCCGGACCGCCGGGAACTGGAAGTGGACCGGGCCCGGGAACTGCTCGGTCGCCACGGTCCCGCCGCGGCCGCTCCCTGCCTGGTGGCGCTCGACCTGCACAGCACCACGGCGGCCATGGGCAACTGCCTGGTGGTGTACGGACGCCGTCCCACCGATCTCGCTCTGGCGGCCGGTCTGCAGCGGGAACTGGGGCTGCCGGTCTACCTCCACGAGGACGATCCGAGCCAGCGGGGCTTCCTGGTGGAGCGCTGGCCCTGCGGGGTGGTGGTGGAGGTCGGACCGGTGCCCCAGGGGGTGGTCCAGGCCCAGATCTGCCGCCAGACCACCCTCGCGGCCGAAGCGGCTCTGGCGGTGCTGGCGGCGGCGCGGCACGGCCAGCTGCGACTGCCGCACCACCTACTCGTCCACCGTCACCTCGGCAGCCTCGATCTGCCCCGGCACGCTGACGGGTCCCCTGCGGCGGTGGTCCATCCGGCCCGTCAGCACCGGGACTGGCATCCGATCCGCCCCGGCGACCCCCTCTTCCTCGATGCGGAAGGGGCCACGGTCCCCTACACCCCGCCCTCTGGACTGGCGCAGGAGGAGGTGTGGGCGGTGTTCGTGAACGAGGCGGCCTATGGCGAGAAGGGCATCGCCCTGAGCCTGACCCGCCGTGAGCGCTGGAAGGTGGAGGGGGCCTGGTCGTCGGCGCTGGCGGAACTGGCCGGGCGGCTGGAGACCGATGGCGATCAGCCGCAGGCGAGCGTGGCCTGCTCCTGATTGCACTCCAGGTCGGTGGTGGAGCCGTCCGACCAGTAGATGCGCAGCCGGTTGCCCGCGTCGGTGGTCCGGTAGGTGAGGGACTTCACCGGGCCGGCGGGGGGCTTGCCGGCACTGTCGGTGGGATCCGGCACGGCAAGGGTGTTCAGACGCTTCTCGAGTTGCTGGATCTTGAGTTCCAGCTGATCGATCCGCGCCCTCTCGGCGTCGGTTCCCCGCTGGCAGCCGCCCAGCAGCAGGCCGCCGCTGACCAGGGCGGCGACGACCGGCAGAAGGGGACGGCGAAGGGGGGAGCGGGAAGTCGGGAGGAGGGGGGGCATCGGCGGAAGCGAGCCGGTCGGGTCCCATCCTCCCAGCCGTCCCAGCCGCCCCTCGGCGGCGTCGGGCGGGGAACCCGGGAATTTCTTCATGAATCCCGCT
>CAZVPB010000028.1:0-16862 GCA_964628165.1 uncultured Cyanobium sp. | reverse complement strand
GATCCGCTTCAGCGACGCCCTGCCCAAGACCCGCAGCGGCAAGATCATGCGGCGCATCCTGCGGGCTCTCGCCGCCGGTGAGGAGGTGCAGGGCGACACCAGCACCCTCGAGGACCGCAGCGTGCTCGACGCCCTGCGGACCTGAGGGTCAGGCCAGCGGCTCCGCGGCGGCGGTGATCGCCCCGCCGAGCCGCTCCATCTGCCGCTGGCGCCCGGGATCGTCGGCCCAGTCCCCCAGCAGGCGGCGCCGCACGCCGGCGCTGGCCGGGGTGAGGTGATCCCCCGGCAGCTCCAGCAGACGGCTCGCATCGCCGGGCCGGTTCCGCAACACCCCCAGAAGCCGCAGGCTCTGGTCGAGGCTGTCGCGGCGGAAGCGGATCAGCAGGTTGCGGGGCTGGCGCCAGGTGCGGTCCACCAGATCGAGCGTCTGTTCCGGCGAGGGGCTGAACTCGCTGCGGAAGCCGAGCTGCTGGCCCATCTCCGCCAGCAGGGGAATCGAGCGCTCCGCCGGGAAGTTGTTGAAGCTCAGCGTCACCAGGGCGGAGCAGGCGCGGCCCGCGTCGGGCGCCAGCAGATGGAGCTTGCAGCCCAGGCTGTGGCCCACCCTCAGCACCGGCAGGGAACGGCCCATGGCCTCCTCGGCCGCCAGCCGGGCGGTGCGGAACCCATGCCAGGCCTCGTTGGCCTGGGCCTGGTGATCGAAGGCGGGCAGGTAGCTCCAGGCATGGACGCACCAGCCGCTTCGGGCCAGGGTCTCCAGCAGACGCCGGTAGCTCAGCTGGGGGGTGCTGGCCAGGCCGCTGCCGCCGATGAACTCCACCAGGCCGGCCGGGCGGACCGCATCGGGAGATGCGTGGAGGCCTGCCGCCGGCAGGATCCAGAGCCGCCCGCGCCGTTTCCAGAGGTCGGCGCCGGGCGCACTCAAGGACCCGCGAGCCGCTCGAGGGCCTGCCGTGCCTCGCGCACGTGGGCGGGGGCGTCGAGCAGGTTGTTGAACACGTGGCGGATGACGCCCTCGCCGTCGATCACGTAGGTGACCCGCCCCGGCAGGAGGCCGAGGGCACGGGGCACGCCGAAGGCCTGCCGGAGCCGGCTGTCCCGGTCCACCAGCAGCGGGAAGGGCAGCCGGTGGCGTTCGGCGAAGCGCCGGTGGCTGGCGGCATCGTCGCCGCTCACTCCCCACACCTCGGCGCCGAGGGCCTGAAACTCGCCGTAGCCGTCGCGGAAGGAGCAGGCCTCCATGGTGCAGCCCGGGGTGTCGTCCTTGGGATAGAAGAAGAGCACCAGCGGTTTCCCCGCGAGCTGATCGCTGCGGCGTTCCACGCCGTCGGCATCCTGCAGGGCGATCAGGGGGGCTCGGTCCCCCGGGGCGAGGGGCTGGGGCACGCGTCGTGTGAAGGGGTGTGAACCAACCCTAGAAACCCGTGCCCCCCCGCGCGTCCCTTGCCCGGCCTGGGACGATGGAGGGAAGATCCCTGTGGTGATGGCGGAGCAACCCAGCCTCTGGCGGCAGGACGAGCTTCTGCCCCCGCCCGCTTCCGATTTCCCTCCCGCCTCATCCGCACCCGCATCCGCGCCGGTGCCGTCGCCCCGGCGGCCGCGGCTCCTGGCTTCGCCGCGGTGTCCGGAACGGCTGCTCCTGCTGGATACCGAGACCACGTCCCTCTCGCCCCGGGACGGCGGCTGCATCGAGGTGGGGGCGGTGCTCTTCGAGGTGCGGCCCCGGCAGGTGCTGATGCAGGTCTCCTTCCTGCTGCCCTGCGACAGCAACCCCGCCGAGGCGATCAATCGCATCCCTGCCGAGGTGAGCCGGCTGCCCCAGCCCTGGCGCGAGGGAAGGACATGCCTCGAGGCGATGCTGGCCTCCGCCGACGCGGTGGTGGCCCACAACGCCGCCTTCGATCGCCAGTGGTTCGGTCGCGGGGCCCTGCCTGCGGTGGACAAGCCCTGGATCTGCTCGATGGAGGACATCCCCTGGCAGGAGGACCGCCCCCTGCGGGCCACTCCCTCCGTCCTGGATCTGGCCCTGGCCTACGGGGTGCCCGTCTGGGCGGCCCACCGCGCCCTCACCGACTGCATCTACCTGGCCCAGGTGTTCGAACGTTGCGCAGCGCTCGAGCGGCTCCTCGAGCGGGCGATGGAGCCCCGCCGACTGGTCCGCGCGCTGGTGTCCTACGCGGACCGCCACCTGGCGCGGCAGGCGGGCTTCCGGTGGAACGAGCCGGTGGCCAAGGCCTGGAGCCGGCGGCTGAGCGAGCGCGAGATCGAGGCCCTGCCCTTTCCCGTGGAACCCGTGGAGGCGGGGGACGCGGAGGTGATGGTCCGTTCCGCCTGACGGCCACGGCGGGGCCTGTCCAGATTTGCTACCGATCTCCGAAGCCCTCCCGCACTTCGTGGGCATCCCGGAGGGATGGGACTCACCCTTGGATCAGTGCCGGTTGCCTTGCCGATGGTCAGTCCGCCGCCCGCTTCGCCGCGGGGAAGCGATCCGCTTCGAAGCGACCGGCTCCGCCGCTGGCAGACGGCACGCTCCTGGGCCCGTCTGATCCGGGAAGCGGAGGCTCTCTGGCGGGTCGACGTGAGGCTGCTCCACCGGCTGGGGGCCCAGGAACTGCTTCAGCTGGTGCAGGAGGTGCCGCCCCGGATGCGCCGCCGGGTGAACCGCTGGCTGGAACGTTTTCAGGCGGCCACCCGCCTGAACTGAACCGGAAGAATCGGAGCGGCGGGATTTGAACCCACGACCCCCACTACCCCAAAGTGGTGCGCTACCAAGCTGCGCTACGCCCCGGTCGATGAGAAGTTATCACAGGGGGCGCAGCCCCCTGCGGCGCAGCCGCCGCAGCATCCTGGCGGTGAGGCGTTCACGGGAGAGCCCCGCATATCCCGCGATCCGCAGCTGACGGGCCAGGGTCCGCAGTTCCGCCATTCCCATGCAGGCGAGGCGGAGTTCCGGCAGTCGGTTCCAGGCCTGGGTGGCGAGGGGCAGTTCCGTGCCCCTCCGGCCCGGAGCCAGGCTGGCCAGGGCGTTGCCCGCCATCCATTCCGGCACCAGGACGAACAGCACGGCCAGCAGGCCGTAGAGCTCCACCAGGCCCCGCGGCAGGGGATGGAGGGTTCTCCGGTGCGGTTCCCCGTCCGGTTCTCCGGGAGCGGGGAGCTTGGCGGGGGCCATCAGATCAGCGGCCTCTCCTGCTGACCGGCCGGTGGCCCCTCGCGCCACTGAAGGGTCGGGGGTTCGGCGCCCCGGCGCCCCGCCAGGAAGGCCAGCAGGAAGCACAGGGCGATGGTCAGAGCCAGTCCGGCGATCACCACCCGGTCGGGAAGGGGGGTCATACCTGCTCGGTGCGGGCGCAGGTGAAGCGGAGCAGGGGACCCTGCTCCAGCGTCAGCTCATCGTTGCGCAGGATCAGGACCGTGTCCGCGCCGCGGTATCGCAGGACCGGTCCGCTGCCCTGCTCACGGAACAGGGTGAGCCGCCCCTCCCCCAGGATCAGGGAGGCCTGGGAATCGTTCCGCTCCACCACGAGGGCGCCCCGCCCCGGACAGACGTAGCGGTCGCTGCGGTCGTAGTTCTCCCACCAGGGCGAATTCATCGCCAGGGACGCGGCCGCGGCCAGGAGGGTGGCCAGTGGGGCGGAGAGGAGCGGCGTGGACAGCACGGCGGCGGGGAGGAACTCAGTTCAGCCGGATGGGCGCATTGTCGCCGCGCAGAACGCAATGGGGAAGAGACCAGTCGTAATGGCTCCACACCTCTTCCGGAAGGAGGTAGTCAGCTCCGGGGAACTCCCCGAGGCGGATCCCGGTCGGCTGGGCGGAGCAGTAGGGACGGCTGCCGGGCTTGGCCAGGTACTGCTGGTGGTACGGCTCGGCGTAGTGGAACGGCACTCCGCTGCGGATCTCCGTGGTGATCGGCCCGAAGCCGGCGGCGGCCAGCTGCCGGGCGTAGAGGTCGCGGCTGGCCCCGGCCAGCTCCAGCAGGGCCGGATCATCCACGTAGATGGCCGATCGGTACTGGCTGCCCCGGTCGTTCCCCTGGCGGTCCCCCTGGGTGGGGTCGTGACACTCCCAGAAGAGCTTGAGCAGATCGCTGAAGTGCACCCGGTCGCCGCGCCAGACCACGCGCACCACCTCGGCATGGCCGGTGCGCCCGCTGCAGACGTCCCGGTAGGTGGGGGCACCGCTGGTCCCGCCGGCGTAGCCGACGGCCGTGGTGACCACACCGGGCAGACGCCAGAACCCCTTCTCGGCACCCCAGAAGCAGCCGCAGCCGAAGAGGGCCTCGCCACCTCCCGCCGGCGGGGGCGTGGTGAGGGGACTGCCGAGCACGGCGTGCTCGATGTCGGTGGGGATCAGCAGAGGGCTCAAGACAGGAGGCCGGTGCGCCCCGGGAGCCTAGGAACCGCCGCCCGTTCCCTGGGCCGGCACCAGGGCGATGTGGTTCAGCAGGGTGGTGGTGAAGGCGAAGAGCAGGAAGGGAAGGGAGAGCACGAGGATCAGCCCCACCCCCACCAGGGCGAAGACCGGCCGGCTGGCCCCCATCAGCGCAAGCCCGGCCGCAAGACTCACGAAGATCACCCCCATCCAGATCAGGATCTGGCCGTAGATGTCGCCGTAGGTGAGGGTGCAGCGGAGGCTGTAGGCCTGCTGGGGCTGGACGGGGCTGGGGGCCATGGGAACGCCGTCGGTGGAGGCGGGCGGAACACCCGCATCCACCACCTAGGACGGGCGGGCCCTGCGGCGCCAGCGGCCTCAACAACTGTTCAGGCGGCCTGCAGCCGCTCGGCCTGCTCCCGCTCCCACAGCCGACGGTAGGTGCCGGGCCGTTCCACCAGGTCACGGTGGTGGCCCTCCTGCACCAGGCGCCCCGCCTCGATCACCAGCACGCGGTCGCAGGCCGCCGCTGCCGAGAGCTGGTGGCTGATCATCAGCACGGTGCGGTGCCGCTGGGCCCGCACCGACCGCAGGATCGCGGCGGCGGTGGTGTTGTCCACGCTCGCCAGGGCATCGTCGAGCACGAGCACCGGCGCCTCCACCAGCAGGGCCCGCCCCAGGGCGGCCCGCTGGCGCTGGCCGCCGCTGAGGGTGATGCCCCGTTCCCCCACCAGCGTGTCGAAGCCGTCGGGAAATCCCCGCACGTCCGCCTCGAGCCGGGCCTGGCGGGCCGCCTCCTCCACCTGCTCCAGGGAGGCACCGGGGTCGCCGTAGCGGAGGTTGTCGGCGAGGGTCGCGGTGAAGAGGAATCCCTCCTGCGGCACCAGCCCCACCCGGGCCCGCAGATCCGCCAGATCGAGGCGGGTCACGTCGATGCCGTCGAGGAACAGCTGTCCCGGCGGCACCTCCACCATGCGGCCCAGGGCCCGCGCCAGGGTGGTCTTGCCGCATCCCACCGGACCCACCACGGCCACCAGTTCACCGGGGGCGACCCGGAAGCTCAGGTCGATCAGGGCCGGCCGGGCGGCGTCGGGATAGCGGACGGTGAGCCCGCGGGCCTCCACCTCCCCCCGCGGCGGCGACGCCGGCGGGACCGGCCGGGCGGGGGAGACGATGCGCGGCTGCCGGCTCAGGAGATCCTCCACCCGTTCCAGGCTCACCTGCCCGGTCTGGAAGGTGTTGAGGGTGAAGCCCAGCAGGGCGGTGGGGAAGACGAGCCGCTCCACGTAGAGGATCAGCGCCACCAGGTCGCCGATGCTGAGGCGGCCCGCCTCGAGCTGGCCGCTGCCGAGGGCGAGCAGCAGCAGCAGGCTGATCGAGGAGAGTCCCTCCAGCAGGGGAAAGAGGGTGCTGCGGCTGCGGGCCAGGGCGAGGGCGGCATCCCGGTAGCTGCGGTTGCGGCTGGTGAAGGCCTCCCGCTCGTGCTCCTCCTGGCCGTAGATCTTGATGGCGGCGATGCCGGAGAGATCCTCCTGGATGAGGTCGCTGAGCTCCCCGAGGGCCTCCTGCTGCCGGCGCTGCTGCCGCATCATGCGGCCGCCGAAGAGGCGCACCGTGCTCAGCATCACCGGATACACCGCCACCGCCGCCAGGCTCAGCCAGGGGTCGATCCGCAGCATGGCGGGCAGGGTGAAGGCGTAGGCCAGCCCGGTGTTCGTCAGGCTCAGCACGGCGAAACCCATCAGACGCCGCACGTTCTCGACGTCGCTGGTGGCCCGGCTGATCACCTCGCCGCTGCCGGTGCCCTGCAGCCAGCCCGGCTCCTGGCGCAGCAGGTGATCGAAGATCTTTCGCTTCAGGTCGACCTCCACCTGGCGTCCGACCCCGAAGACCAGCATCCGGGAGAGGAGCCGCACCGCGCCCATCACGGTGGCCAGCAGCACGATCAGGCCGGCCTGGCCCAGCACCTCGGAGAGATCGAACCCGTCCTGCAGGTCGTCGACGACCCGCCGCACCAGCAGCGGGATGGTGACCCCCAGCAGATTGACCACCACCAGGGCCGCCGCCCCCATGGCCACGGTGCGGCGGTGCGGGCGGAGGTGGCGACGGATCAGGTCGAGCCGCAGGGCGGGCATGCCGGCGCTTGGGCGGGTCAGGAGGGCCTAACCTAGGCAGCCGCGGCGGTCCCCCCGCCTTGGGAGTCCTGGGAGCGATGGACGAGCAGAGCCACCCCCTGCACACCATCGACCGGGACGTGGTGGACCGCCTTCTTGCCGCCTCCGAACCGGCGGACGAGCACCTGGTGGACGCGGCCCGTCTGCTGATGCGCTACGAGGGCTTTCCGGGCTGCGCCGATCTCCGGGAGGATCTCGAGCGGGTGCTCCGTGCCTGGGGAATCGACCGCTCCGCCCTCCACGAGCGCACCCGCGCCATCTGGGCCCGCGGCTTCCGTCCCGCCCCCTCCGGTGGCGAGGAGAGCGTCGGCTCGGGGTTCGACACCGCCGACCGCTCCGGCGAGTGAGCCGGCCGGAGTGGCCGTCCGCGGTTGCCGCCGCGCTCGCCAGATCCGCCCTCTTCGGGTGATAGTGGAAGAGTCCCCATCACCCGGCCCGGCGTGCCCTGCACCCGGGCTTTTTTCTTCCCCCGCTTTCCTCCCGCCGCCGGCATGAGCGCCCCCACCGCCCCCACCGTTCTGCTGGACCAGCTGCTGCGGGGGGAGGGTCTCTCAGGGGCCCAGGCGGCAGGCCTGATGCGGGGCTGGCTCGACCGCAGCATCGATCCGGTGCTCACCGGTGCCCTCCTGGCCGCGCTGCGCTGCCGCGGCGTGGACGGAGAGGTGCTGGCGGCGATGGCCGCCGAACTGCGGGAGGCCTGTCCGGTTCCGGCGGGCCGGCCCGATCAGCCGCTGGTCGACACCTGCGGCACCGGCGGCGACGGCCGCGACACCTTCAACATCTCCACCGCCGTCGCCTTCACCGCCGCCGCCTGCGGTGCCTGCGTCGCCAAGCACGGCAACCGGAGCGCCAGCGGGCGGGTCGGTTCCGCCGACGTCCTCGAGGCCCTCGGCCTCCCCCTCGACACCTCCCCGGACCGCGTGGTGGCGGTCCTGCCCCGCTCCCGCGTGACCTTTCTCTTCGCCCCGGGGTGGCATCCCGCCCTGGCTCCCCTGGCGCCTGTGCGCCGGAGCCTCGGCGTGCGGACGGTGTTCAACCTGCTCGGCCCCCTGGTGAATCCGCTCCGGCCCGAGGCCCAGGTGCTGGGGGTCGCCCGCCCCGATCTGCTCGACCCCATGGCCGAGGCGCTGCAGCGCCTCGGGCTGGAGCGGGCCGTGGTGGTCCACGGCCATGACGGGCTCGACGAGGCCTCCCTCTCCGGCCCCAGCGAGCTGAGGCTTCTGGCGGCGGGGCAGGTGAGCACCGAATCGGTCGACCCGGTGGCGCTGGGTCTCTCCACCGCCTCCGTCGAAGCTCTCGCCGGAGGCGACACCGCCACCAACGCGTCGATCCTCGAGCAGGTGCTGCGGGGCCGGGGCAGCGCCGCCCATCGGGACGTCGTGGTGCTCAACACCGCCCTGGTGCTCTGGGCCGCCGGCATCGTCGAAGCCGTCGGCGAGGGGGTGGCGCCGGCCCGTGCCGCCCTCGACTCCGGTGCGGCATGGGAGCGACTGGAGACCCTGCGCGACGCCCTCGCGACCCCCGCCGCCATGGAGGCTGGGGGATGATCGGAGCAGATGGCGATCTGTCGTGACCGATTCCTCCGCCGAGAGCGCCCTGCTGGTGCTGGCCGACGGCACCCTGCTGCGCGGGATTCCCTGTGGAGCCCGCGGCACCGCCATCGGTGAGGTGGTGTTCAACACCGGCATGACCGGCTATCAGGAGGTCATCACCGACCCCAGCTATGCCGGCCAGCTGGTGACCTTCACCTACCCGGAACTGGGGAACACCGGCGTGAACGCCCAGGATCAGGAGGCGAGCCACCCCCACGCCCGCGGCGTCATTGCCCGCCAGGTCTCCCACGGCCCGAGCAGCTGGCGCAGCGAGGAGGATTTCGAGCGCTGGCTGCAGCGCCACAACGTGGTGGGCATCCGCGGGGTCGACACCCGTGCCCTGGTCCGCCACCTGCGCGAGGGCGGCTCCATCAACGGCGGCATCAGCAGCGACGGCACCCCCCCGGCCGATCTGCTGCGGCGCGTCCAGGACGCACCGGCGATGAGCGGCCTGAATCTCGCCGCCGAGGTGAGCACCCGCGAGCCCTACCGCTGGAACAGCCTCTGCTCGGCTCCCTTCGACACCCGCCCTGCCGCCCAGCCCCAGTCCCCCTACCGGGTCGTGGCCATCGACTTCGGCATCAAGCGCGCCATCCTCGACCGACTCGTCGCCCACGGCTGCGAGGTCACGGTGCTGCCGGCCGACACCAGCCTCGAGCAGGTGCTGGCGCACTCTCCCGAAGGCGTGTTCCTCTCCAACGGCCCGGGGGACCCGGCCGCCGTGCACAGCGGCATCACCCTCGCCCGGCATCTGATCGAGCAGCCCGACCTGCCGGTGTTCGGCATCTGCCTCGGCCATCAGATCCTCGGGCTTGCCCTTGGCGGCCGCAGCTTCAAGCTCCCCTACGGACACCACGGCCTCAACCACCCCTGCGGCAGTCCCGGGCATGTGGAGATCACCAGCCAGAACCACGGCTTCGCCATCGATGCCGATTCCCTGCCCGCCGACCGGGTCTCCATCACCCACCTCAACCTCAACGACCGCACCGTGGCGGCCCTGGAGCTGAGGGACCGGCCCGTGTTCGGCATCCAGTACCACCCCGAGGCCAGTCCCGGACCCCACGACGCCGACCACCACTTCGCACGCTTCGTGGCTTTGATGGCGGAACGGCGCTGAAGCGGCCGGGGCTCAGGGTGGTGTGGACCGACCCGCCCCGGGTCTGACGAACTCCGACCCTCTCTCTACACTGCCGCGCAGTGCGCGAGCGAGGGCTGGAGCGATCAACGATCTGCAGCGACTCACCGTCTCCCTCCGCGGAGGCTGTGAACGGCGGAAGGACTGTCTTCTGTTCCGCTTCACGGGCCAGCTCGACGCCTACTCCGACAAGCAGTTCGCCGACTTCATCGGCAGCCATCGGGGCGAGGGGACCCTGCCCCTGGTGATCGACCTCAGCCGCATCGACTTCATCGATTCCTCGGGCCTCGGCGCCCTGGTGCAGCTCGCCAAGCAGTGCAACGAGGCGGGCACCACCTTCCTGGTGGTGGGCAACGCCCGCATCGTGCAGACCGTGAAGCTGGTGCGTCTCGAGGAATTCCTGCACCTGCAGCCCGACCTCGACACCGCCCTTGGCTGCCTCGCCCCCGCCTGAGCCGGAGCTCGGACCCCTCCAGCTCGCCTGGCTGGGCGACGCGGTGTGGGAACTGCACCAGCGCCGGCGGCTCTGCCGCCGCGCGGGACGGGTGCGGGAACTCCACCGCACCGCCGTGGCGGTCGTCAACGCCGAGGCCCAGGCCCGGGCCCTGCACCGCCTCGAACCCTGGCTCAACGACACCGAGCGGGACCTGGTGCGGCGGGGCCGGAACCGGGCCGGCCGTGGACCGCGTCCGGCGGAGGCCGCACGCTACGGGGAGGCCACGGGGTTTGAGACCATGCTGGGGTGGCTCTTTCTACGCGATCCCGAACGGCTGACGGAGCTGTTCGACCGCCTGGAGGAGAGCGATGTCCTCCCCTCTTCCTCCGGCTGATGACTCCCTTCTCCGACCGCGATCCTTCCCGCGGCCCTATCCGACGATCGGGCCGCCGCCAGGACGGGAGACCCCAGCGCCGTGCCGACGCCCCCAACCGGCGCCGCAGCGAAGGCGGCGAGTCCGGCCGCTGGCAGAGCCGGCCCATCCGCCGCAGCGGGCCCCGGCCGGAGCGGCGGGGTGAGCCGGGGGTCAGGCGGCCCTGGCGCCGGGAGGACCGGATCGAACGGGACCGTCCCGCAGCGGAGATTCAGGCTCCCACCGCCGAAGCCCATGCCGCCGCCGCTCCCGACGACCTGATCTGGGGGCGCCACGCCACGCTGGCGGTGCTGGAGAGCGGAAGGCCGATCCACCGCGTGTGGTGCACGCCGGAACTGCGCTTCAGCCCCCGGTTCCTGCAGCTGCTCCGCGACGCCAAGGCCTCCGGCGTTCTCGTGGAGGAGGTGAGCTGGGCCCGGCTGGGCCAGATCAGCGGCGGTGCCGTGCATCAGGGGATCGTCCTGCAGCCGGCGGCCGCCGAGACCCTCGATCTGCCGACCCTGATCGATGGCTGCCGCGGTCTCGGGGAACCGCCGCTGCTGATCGCCGTGGACGGCCTCACCGATCCCCAGAACCTGGGGGCCATCGTGCGGAGCGCCGAGGCCCTCGGCGCCCACGGCATGGTGCTGCCGCAGCGGCGCAACGCCGGGCTCACCGGCTCGGTGGCAAAGGTGGCCGCCGGCGCCCTCGAGCACCTGCCGGTGGCCAGGGTGGTGAACCTGCACCGCTCCCTCGAGACGCTCAAGGAGGAGGGGTACCGGGTGATCGGTCTGGCCGGCGAGGGGAGCCATTCCCTCGAGGAGGCGGATCTGAGCGGTCCCCTGGTGGTGGTGACCGGCTCGGAGGCCCAGGGCCTCTCGATGCTGACCCGACGCACCTGCGATCAGCTCGTGAGGATTCCGCTGCGGGGGGCCACCCCCAGCCTCAACGCCTCGGTGGCCACCGCCCTGCTCCTCTATGAGGTGGCCCGGCGGGGCTGGATGCGGGGCCTCCACGGCACCGCCCCCGCTCCCCGGCTGGTGCGGCCCACCCTGGCCCAGCCCCCCTCGGAGCCCGCCCCGCAGCCCCCACCGGCGCCTCCGCCGCCGGAGGTTCCCTCCGCCGGCGAGGCGTCCCGTGTCAGCAGCGACGCGGCGCCTCCGCCCGCGCCGCCCGCCGCCGCACCCGAAACCGCTGCACCCGAAACCGCCGAACCCTGCGGCTTTCCGTCCCCGGAGATGGCAGCTCCCGCCCAGGAACCCCTTCCCGCCGAACCCCCAGCCGCCGAACCCCCAGCCGGCGGCCCCCCAGCCGCCGGACCTCCCCCAGCCGAACCCGACGACCTGCTCGACGACCTCCGCTTCGATCAGGACGTCGCCCTCTGAGGAGCGCTGACCCCGCCGCGGCGGAGGTTCAGAATGAGCGGGCTGATTCCGTCGTGCATGAACCCGCTCGTCTGGCCCCTGCGGTCTGCGGCCAACGCCCTGGGGCTGGCCTGGTGGGCCCGGGTCGAGACCCGGTCTCCCGATGCGGTCTACTGGTTCGGCCCCTTCGTGCGGCGGAGCACCCTCGCCGCCGCCCTGCCGCCGTTCCTGGAGGATCTCCGCTCCGAGGCGCCGGCATCGCTGGAGCACCGGGTCCTGCGCACCCGGCGGGGCGAGCCCCTCACCGAGGCGCCCGACCTGAACGCGTCCCCCGGCTGAGCCGCCCGATCCGGCTGATAGCGTCCCCACCGAATGTCGGAAGCGGCCATGGGGATCGCCGAATGGCGGCAGCGCCTGGCGCGCGGGGAGGTTTCCTGCCGGGAACTCACCCAGCGCTGCCTGGATCGGATCGAGGCGGTCGATGGCACCGTTCATGCCTTCCTGGCGGTCACCGCCGAGCGGGCCCTGGCGGAGGCCGACCGGCTCGACGCCGCCCGGGCGGCCGGCGATGACCTGCCGGCTCTGGCGGGCATTCCGCTGGCCATCAAGGACAACCTCTGCACCCGCGGCGTGCCCACCACCTGCTCCAGCCGGATGCTGGAGAACTTCGTGCCCCCCTACGAATCGACCGTGACGGAGCGCCTGTGGCGGGCCGGCGCGGTGCTGCTGGGCAAGACGAACCTCGACGAGTTCGCCATGGGCAGCTCCACCGAGACCTCCGCCTTCGGTCCCACCCGCAACCCCTGGGATCCGGAGCGGGTGCCCGGCGGCAGCTCCGGCGGCAGCGCCGCGGCCGTGGCGGCCGGGGAATGCCTGGCGGCCCTCGGGTCCGATACGGGCGGATCCATCCGCCAGCCGGCTTCGTTCTGCGGTGTGGTGGGCCTCAAGCCCACCTACGGCCGCGTCAGCCGCTGGGGCCTGGTGGCCTTCGCCAGCTCCCTCGACCAGGTGGGTCCCTTCGCCGGCAGTGTCGCCGACGCCGCCGAGATCCTGCAGGTGATCGCCGGCGAGGATCCCCGTGACGCCACCTGCCTCAGGGCTCCGGTGCCGGACTACCGCCGTGTCCTGGAGGAGCCGCTGCCTCCCCTGAGGGTCGGGCTGCTGCGGGAATGCCTCGCGGAGGAGGGCCTCGACCCCGAGGTCAGGGAGGCCGTCCTCGCCGCGGCCGACCAGCTGCGGCGCCTGGGCTGTGCGGTGGAGGAGGTGAGCTGTCCCCGGTTCGACGACGGCATCGCCACCTACTACGTGATCGCCCCCTCCGAGGCCTCCGCCAATCTGGCCCGCTACGACGGGGTCAAGTACGGCTTCCGGGCCTCCGCCGACGACCCGGCCGGCGATTCCCTCGCGGCCATGACCGCCCGCACCCGCGCGGCCGGCTTCGGCGACGAGGTGCAGCGGCGCATCCTCATCGGCACCTACGCCCTCTCCGCCGGCTACGTCGACGCCTACTACCACAAGGCCCAGCAGGTGCGCACCCTGATCCGCCGGGACTTCGAGCGGGCCTTCCAGCAGGTGGACGTCCTGCTCACCCCCACCGCCCCCACCACCGCCTTCGCCGCCGGCGCCCACACCGACGACCCCCTGGCCATGTACCTGGCCGACCTGCTCACGATCCCGGTGAACCTGGCGGGTCTGCCCGCCATCAGCCTCCCCTGCGGTTTCGACCGGGCCGGCCTCCCGATCGGCCTGCAGCTCATCGGTGGCGTGCTCGAGGAGCCCCGCCTCCTGCAGCTGGCCCACCACTACGAGCAGGCGGCGCGGGTGATGGAGCGGCGGCCCGCGGCGCCGCTGGTGCCCTGAGGCTTCCCGGCCACCACCACATCTGGTGGTGATGGCGTCGATCTTCGGCCCCGGGACGCTGCATGTCGGGATCCTCCCCTAGCCTGGCCCCCATCCGGCCGGCTCCCCGATGGCCTTCGTCCCCCTCCACAACCACAGCGACTACAGCCTCCTGGACGGAGCCAGCCAGCTGCCGGCGATGGTGGAGCGGGCCGTGGAGCTGGGCATGCCGGCCCTGGCCCTCACCGATCACGGCGTCATGTACGGCGCCATCGAGCTGCTGAAGCTCTGCCGCCGGGCGGGCATCAAGCCGATCATCGGCAACGAGATGTACGTGATCAACGGCTCCATCGACGATCCCCAGCCGAAGCGGGAACGCCGTTATCACCTGGTGGTGCTGGCCAAGAACGCGGTGGGCTACCGCAACCTGGTGAAGCTCACCAGCATCAGCCATCTGCGGGGCATGCGCGGCCGCGGCATCTTCGCCCGTGCCTGCATCGACAAGGATCTGCTGCGGCGGCATTCCGAGGGACTGATCGTCGCCACCGCCTGCCTCGGCGGCGAGATCCCCCAGGCGATCCTGCGGGGCCGGCCCGAGGTGGCTCGGGACGTGGCCCGCTGGTACCGGGAGGTGTTCGGTGACGACTTCTATCTCGAGATCCAGGACCACGGCGGCATCGAGGACCGCATCGTCAATGTGGAGATGGCCCGCATCGGTGCCGAGCTCGGCATCCCGCTGATCGCCACCAACGATGCCCACTACCTCAGCAGCGGCGACGTGGAGGCCCACGACGCCCTGCTCTGCGTGCTCACCGGCAAGCTGATCAGCGACGAGAAGCGGCTCCGATACACCGGCACCGAATACATCAAGGGGGAGGACGAGATGCGTTCCCTCTTCGCCGATCATCTCGAGGCGGACGTGATCGAGGCCGCCATCGCCAACACCGCGCGGGTGGCCCAGAAGGTGGAGGACTACGACATCCTCGGCCGCTACCAGATGCCCCGCTTCCCGATTCCCGAGGGCCACACCCCGGTGAGCTACCTCACCGAAGTGGCCACCGAGGGCCTCCGCGGCCGGCTCGGCCTGGCGGAGGAGGATCCGATCGATCCGGTCTATGCCGAGCGGCTGGCCTTCGAACTCGGGGTGATGGAGCAGATGGGTTTCCCCACCTATTTCCTCGTGGTGTGGGACTACATCCGCTTCGCCCGTCAGAACCGCATCGCGGTGGGCCCGGGCCGGGGCTCTGCGGCGGGATCGCTGGTGGCCTATGCCCTCGGCATCACCAACATCGATCCGGTGAGCCATGGCCTGCTGTTCGAGCGGTTCCTCAATCCGGAACGCAAGTCGATGCCTGACATCGACACCGATTTCTGCATCGAACGCCGCGGCGAGGTGATCGACTACGTCACCCGTCGCTACGGCGAGGACAAGGTGGCCCAGATCATCACCTTCAACCGCATGACCTCCAAGGCGGTTCTCAAGGACGTGGCCCGGGTGCTCGACATTCCCTACGGTGAGGCCGACCGGCTGGCCAAGCTGATCCCGGTGGTGCGGGGCAAGCCCGCCAAGCTGGCCGAGATGATCGGCCCGGAGTCCCCGAATCCCGAATTCCGGGAGAAGTACGAGGGTGATGCGCGGGTGCGGCACTGGGTCGATCTTGCCCGCCGGATCGAGGGCACCAACAAGACCTTCGGTGTCCATGCCGCCGGTGTGGTGATCGCCGCCGACCCGCTCGACGAACTGGTGCCCCTGCAGCGCAACAACGATGGTCAGGTGATCACCCAGTACTTCATGGAGGATGTGGAGTCGATGGGATTGCTGAAGATGGACTTCCTCGGCCTCAAGAACCTCACCATGATCGAGAAGACGCTCGATCTGGTGGAGCGGAGCACCGGTGAGCGCCTCGATCCCGACCACCTCCCCACAGACGACGCCGGCACCTTCGCCCTGCTGGGACGTGGTGATCTCGAGGGGATCTTTCAGCTCGAGTCGAGCGGCATGCGCCAGATCGTCCGCGATCTGCGCCCCTCCTCGTTCGAGGACATCTCCTCGATCCTGGCCCTGTACCGCCCGGGTCCCCTCGATGCGGGGCTGATTCCCAAGTTCATCCACCGCAAGCATGGCCGGGAGGCGATCGACTTCGCCCACCCCAGCCTCGAGCCGATCCTCAGCGAGACCTACGGGATCATGGTCTACCAGGAGCAGATCATGCGCATCGCCCAGGACCTGGCCGGCTATTCCCTCGGCGAAGCCGACTTGCTGAGGCGGGCGATGGGCAAGAAGAAGAAGGCCGAGATGGAGAAGCACCAGACGATCTTCGTCAAGGGAGCGGTGGAGCGCGGCGTCGACCGCGCCGTGGCCGAGGCTCTCTTCGAGCAGATGGTGCTGTTCGCCGAATACTGCTTCAACAAGAGTCACTCCACCGCCTACGGCGCCGTCACCTACCAGACCGCCTATCTCAAGGCCCACTACCCGGTGGCCTACATGGCGGCCCTGCTCACGGTGAATGCCGGGGCGAGCGACAAGGTGCAGCGCTACATCGCCAACTGCCAGGCGATGGGCATCGAGGTGCTTCCTCCCGATGTGAACGCCTCCGGAATCGACTTCACCCCGGTCGGCGACCGCATCCTCTTCGGCCTCTCGGCCGTGCGCAATCTCGGCGACGGCGCCATCCGGCAGCTGATCGCCAGCCGTGACGCCGAGGGGCCCTTCCGCTCCCTCGCCGATCTCTGCGACCGCATTCCCTCCCAGCAGCTCAACCGCCGCGCCCTCGAGGCGATGATCCACAGCGGCGCCCTCGACGGCCTCGAGCCCGCCGGCAACCGCGCCCAGCTGATGGCCGATCTCGACCTCCTGGTGGACTGGGCCGCCGCCCGGGCCCGGGACCGGGCCAGCGGCCAGGGCAATCTGCTCGACCTGCTCGGGGGCGCCTCCGAGGGCGACGGGAAGGGGGGCCGGCCCGATCCCGGCGCGGCACCCCGGGCCGCGGCGGTTCCCGATTACCCCCCCGCCGAGAAGCTCCGTCTCGAGAAGGAACTGCTGGGCTTCTACATCTCCGACCACCCGCTGCGCCAGGTCTCCGACCGCATCCGTCTGCTGGCACCGGTCAGTCTCACCCAGCTCGAGGAGCTGCCCGACCGTGCGGCGGTGAGCGCGGTGGTGATGGTCACCGAACTGCGGGCGGTCACCACCCGCAAGGGCGACCGCATGGCGATCCTGCAGCTGGAGGACCTCACCGGCAGCTGTGAGGCCGTCGTCTTCCCCCGGGCCCATGCCCGGCTGGCGGATCACCTCATGGTGGACGCCCGGCTGCTGCTCTGGGCCACGGTCGACCGCCGCGACGACCGCGTCCAGCTCATCGTGGAGGACTGCCGGGCCATCGAGGATCTGCAGCTGGTGCTGGTGGAACTCCCCGGGGACCAGGCCGATGACATCACCATCCAGCACCGCCTGCGGGAATGCCTCCAGCGGCACCGCCCGCCCCAGGAGGCCGCCGGCCTGAGGGTGCCGGTGGTGGCGCTGCTTCGCCACGAGGATC